>DAVZGU010000106.1:0-6407 GCA_052274215.1 Clostridium sp.
TGCACTTTATATTTTATATTTAAGTATAACTTAATATTATATATATCGTCCAATTCTAATTTTTATTAATGGTTTTTTTAATTTAAATATCCTATTAACTATATAAGTCTATTCACAATTACATATATTTATATAATAGGCAATTATCAAATAAGAATAAACAGAATTATTACTACCGTATTTGCATATGAGTTCCATAATAATATTTTCTGTTTTATCAATAGCTATGGGCACTAAAGAAACATTACCTAATTTATAAAAAAAATCCATTATTTTTCAATGCAGAAGTTGAGTTATAACATATTACAGTGTATAATATTGTCGATTGGTAAGTTTTACAAGGGGGGGGAATAAAAAATGAAAAAGAAAAATATTATCTCTATAATGCTTTGCAGTGTCCTATTTGTAAGTTCAATATTTTTTTATTTTTTTAGTAACAATAAAATAAATGCTAATAAACTTAAAACTGAATCTTTAAAGGTCGAATTTGATTCTCTAAAAGGTGAAAATCAAACTTTAACAAAGACAAATTATCAATTGATTGAAACATCTTCTAACGTTTCAGAAAAGGTTAATAGTTTTAAAACTATTACAAATTAATATAGATAATATAAGCACATGAATATAAAAAAAAGGAAGGTATTACTATGAGAATTTCAATCACAGAAAAAAAGCACTCATTAAAATTCCTAATAGTAAAAATTTCTATTTTTACTTTATGTATTGCTTCATTTTTGGGAATAGCGGTTAGCCAAGTAACCTTTGTTTCAAGTGAACATAAACATACTTTATTGTCAAACCAGATAACTCAGATTCATAAGGACAATAAGAAGTTAAAATCACAAAATAAGATTCTTGAAAGCACTATCAAAAAAGATGAAGTCTTATATAAAGATAAATTAGATAATACTAAAATAGCTTATTTAACCTTCGATGACGGGGTATCTAGCAACACTTTACCAATTTTAAAAGTCCTAAAAAAATATAATGTTAAGGCTACTTTTTTTGTAAATGGTCACCCTGAATCAAGCTTTTTGTATAAACAAATTTCTGATGATGGGCACACTTTAGCTAATCACACTTACAGTCATGATTATAATAGTATTTATGCATCTCCAGACAATTTTAAAAAGGACGTAAAAAAATTAGATACGTTCCTTACTGAAATTACAGGTAAAAAGCCTAGTCATATTTTAAGATATCCAGGAGGTTCTAACAATACTATTAGTCACAGTTATGGCGGCACGGAAATAATGAACTCTGTAATTAAAGAAATGAATAAGGAAGGTTATAAATACTTTGATTGGAATGTTGATTCTAGTGATGCTTCCGCCTTTTGTCAGCACAAACATAAGATTATAGAATCAGTTTTAACTCAATCTAGTCAAACTAAACATCCCATTATATTAATGCATGATTTAAACCCAAAAACTACAACAGTTGAAGCCTTACCTGAAATTATTGAGGGTCTTAAAAATCAAGGTTTCATCTTTGATGTACTTTCTGAAAATACTAATCCACCACAATTTAAAGTAGTAAAATAAAAAAGTACATATTACTACCTTGACATTTTTATTGCAAGTGCTATAATTAATGTTAATATAATAATTTAATACTGCGAAGAGAAAAGTAAGCCATGGCACATTTACAGAGAAAGGATACCTTAGCTGGAAGTATTCTTAAATGAAAATAGCTGAAGACTGCCTCTGAGTGACTTCAATAAAGTCCGGTAATTCCGTTATAATTATTAAGTGGTTTATTTTATAAACAATTTGGGTGGAACCGCGGGAAATTATAATCTCGTCCCAATTCTATAGTTAGAATTGGGACGGGTTTTTTTTTGTTTTATAAAAATATAAACTTAAAGAATTATGCATAGTATTTATGCTAGTGTTATTTTTCAAATATGACTTAACCCTATAAGATAAAGGAAAGGAGCAATATATATGATAAACATTAAATTAAAAGATGGTTCAATTAAATCTTATGAATCTGAAATGACTGTAATCGAAATTGCGAAAGATATTAGTGAGGGCCTTGCACGAGTTGCCTGTGCTGGTATGGTGAATGATGAAATAGTAGATTTACGTTATAAAATCACTGAGGACTGCGATGTTAGTATATTAACTTTTGATAGCGAAGAAGGTAAAAAAGCCTTCAGACATAGTGCTACTCATATTTTAGCTCAAGCAGTAAAGAGATTGTTCCCTAGTACAAAACTTGCCATCGGACCTGCTATAGATGGAGGTTTCTACTATGATTTTGATAAACAAGATTCTTTCTCAGCAGATGAACTTAAACAAATCGAAGCAGAAATGAAAAAAATTGTTAAAGAAGATTTGCCAATAGAAAGGTTCGAACTTGCAAGAGATGAAGCTATTGCTTTTATGGAAGAAAAAGATGAAAATTTCAAAGTTCAATTAATTGAAGACCTACCAGTTGACGCAAAATTATCATTCTACAAACATGGTGAATTTACAGATCTTTGTGCAGGACCACATTTAATGTCTACAAAGTATGTAAAAGCATTTAAACTTACTCAAGTTGCAGGCGCTTACTGGAGAGGTAACGAGAAAAACAAAATGCTTAGCCGTATATACGGAACTGCCTTCACTAAAAAATCTGATTTAGATGCTCATATAGAGAAGATGGAAGATGCTAAAAAAAGAGACCATAATAAGCTTGGACGTGAACTAAAACTCTTTACAACATCAGATGTTATAGGTCAAGGTTTACCTCTACTTATGCCTAATGGCGCAAAAGTAATCCAATTATTACAACGTTTTGTTGAAGATGAGGAAGAAAAAAGAGGTTATGTTTTAACTAAGACTCCTCTTATGGCTAAGAGCGATTTATATAAAATGTCTGGTCACTGGGATCATTATAAAGATGGAATGTTTGTCCTTGGTGATGAATCCAAAAATGAGGAAGTCATGGCACTTCGCCCAATGACATGCCCATTCCAATTTACAATTTATAATGCAGATCAAAAGAGTTATCGTGACCTTCCAATTAGATATGCGGAGACTTCAACTTTATTTAGAAATGAATCTTCCGGTGAAATGCATGGTCTTATAAGAGTACGTCAATTCACTATTTCAGAGGGTCATTTAGTTGTTACCCCAGAGCAATTAGAAGATGAATTTAAAGGTGTTGTAGCTTTAATTAACTATTTCATGAAAACATTAGGACTCGAAAATGATATTACTTATAGATTCTCTAAAGGGGATCCAAATGATAAAGATAAATATATTGACAACCCAGAAGCTTGGGCAGATACTGAATCCAAGATGAAAGATATATTAGATCACTTAGGAATAAACTATAAAACAGCTATTGGTGAAGCCGCTTTCTACGGTCCTAAGCTTGATCTTCAAATCAAAAATGTTCATGGTAAGGAAGACACTATAATAACAGTTCAAATTGACTTCGCACTACCAGAAAGATTTGACATGACTTATGTTGATAAAGATGGAGCTAAAAAACGTCCATATGTTATCCATAGAACTTCAATTGGTTGCTACGAGCGAACACTTGCAATTTTAATAGAAAAATATGCTGGTGCTTTCCCAACTTGGCTTGCACCACTACAAGTTAAAGTATTACCTATTTCTGAAAAATATCATGATTATGCAGAAAAGGTAGTTGCAAAGCTTAAGGAATCAAATATCAGATCTTCTGCAGACTATAGAGCAGAAAAAATTGGCTACAAGATTCGTGAAGCTCGTAATGAAAGAGCCCCTTTCCTATTAATAGTTGGTGAAAAAGAGGCAGAACTAAATGAAGTCTCTGTTAGAAGCCGCAAAAATGGTGATGAAGGTGCAATTTCTTTAGACGCATTTATTTCAAGAATTAAAGAAGAAATAGAAACTAAACTACTATAATTAAAAAAGCAAGTACAGGATAAAATCTTGTACTTGCTTTTTTATTAACTTTTATTTATTAATTTTAAACGAGCTTTTTAAAGACACTATTCTGTTAAACACTATTTTATCATCAGTTGTGTATCTAGAATCTACATTAAAATATCCATGTCTGAAGAATTGAAATTTATCTTGTGGTTTTGAATCCTTCATATTTGGTTCTATAAAGCCTTGTAAAATTTCTATAGAATCCGGATTTATTTGATCTATAAAAGTTTTTCCTTCTTCTTGCTTCTCATCCAAAATCAAAGGCTCATATAACCTAAATTCTGCTGGCACTGCATTTACTACATCTACAAAGTGAATTGTTCCCTTAACTTTTCTCCCTGTAAATCCACTACCGCTCTTAGTTTCTGGATCATAAGTACAATGAATTTCACATACATTTCCGTCAGCATCTTTAACCATTTCATTACATTTTATAAAGTATGCTCCCTTAAGCCTTACTTCGTTACCTATGAATAATCTAAAGTATTTCTTAGGTGGATTTTCCATGAAATCTTCTTGTTCTATATATATTTCTCTTGAGAATGAGACTTGGCGAGTTCCCATTTCTGGATTTTCTTGATTATTCTCAATTTCAAGCATTTCCACTTGAGCTTCTGGGTAATTTGTAATAACTACTTTTAATGGTCTTAAAACTGCCATAGTTCTAAGCGTCTTTGGACTTAAATCTTCTCTTATAAAGTGCTCTAGCATTTGTCCATCTACAGTGCTGTTACCTTTTGCAACGCCAATTTCTCTACAAAAATTGCGTATAGCTTCTGGTGTGTAGCCACGACGCCTTAGTCCTGCTATAGTTGGCATACGCGGATCATCCCAAGCATCTACAATTCCTTCGTCTACTAATTGCTTAAGATTTCTTTTACTCATTACTGTATTTGTTATATTTAATCTTGCGAACTCTATTTGTCTTGGTTTACTTTCCATTTCGCATTGATTCACTACCCAATCATATAATGGACGATGATCTTCAAATTCTAAAGTACAAATTGAATGTGTAATCCCCTCAATTGCATCTTCTATTGGATGAGCATAATCATACATAGGATAAATACACCATTTATCTCCTGTATTATGATGAACCGCATGAGATATACGATAAATTATTGGATCTCTCATGTTTATATTAGGAGAACTCATATCGATTTTAGCTCTTAAAACCTTTGCTCCGTCAACGAATTCACCTTTTCTCATACGGTCAAATAGATCTAGGTTTTCTTCCACAGTTCTATTTTTGTATGGGCTTTCTTTACCTGGCTCTCTTAAAGTACCTCTGTACTCCTTCATTTCCTCAGCTGTAAGATCACACACATAAGCCATATTCTTTTTTATTAATAATACAGCACGCTTATACATCTCATCAAAATAGTTTGATGCAAAGAATAAATCATCCCACTTGAATCCAAGCCATTTTACATCTTCTTCTATAGATTTAACGTACTCTTTATCTTCTTTTGCTGGATTAGTATCATCAAAACGTAAGTTTGTCTTACCCTTAAATTCATCTGCTAATTCAAAGTTTAAAATAATTGATTTTGCATGCCCAATGTGCAAATATCCGTTTGGCTCTGGTGGAAAACGAGTAATTATTTTTTTGTGTTTTCCGGTTTCTATATCTTCCTTAACAATATTTCTTATAAAATTTGATGAAGTAGTTTTATTTTCCATATTTGACACCTTCCTTTTAATCTAAGCATACCCGTATGATACGCATACCTTGTATGATAAACATACCTTGTAAGATTAACTTATTTGTAAGTTTTACCTATATGCTAATAAATATATCACAAAAACAGTTTTTTTTCTACGTAGCGAAGTATTAAATGTTATGCTTTTGGGGCATTTAACGATATTTCAGCGACCCAGGAGATGATTTAACGTCTATCTCCCATACACCTTATCAATTATTCTCTGGCATTTTAATGCATCTGAGAAATCGCCATCAATGCCACCTCCGCAATTATTAAAAATTTTATTAGCAAAATTTATAAGGGAGGCTGTATGACAATTTTGGAAAAATCCTAGGGAGTTCCTTTTGTCAGCATAATATTTTAATAGACTATCCCCTGGTGCTACATTTTTTATTTCTGTTGAGTTGCTTTCATATCTATATATTTCAATTTCATAAGGATTATTAAAATTAATTTTTATACTACCTTTGCTACCATAAACCACGTAATCATCTGTTTGTTCTCTTTCCGTAAATATTCTTGAAACCTCTAGACTTCCGTGAGTTCCATCTTTTAATGTAAAATCACAATTTGCAATTTCATCAACTTCTGCTCTTTCCTTAAAATAAATCCTAGTTTTAGATTCTACTTCTTCTATATCTCCCATAGTAAATTGTATCATGTCAATTAAATGAACACCTAAATCCAGTAGTGCTCCTCCACCAGAATTTTTCCCAGTTCTCCAAGTGTCCTTTTTCTTTTCATTTAAATAACTGTCATGATAAGTTCTAACTTTAAAATCTATAATTTT
>DAVZGU010000107.1:0-6399 GCA_052274215.1 Clostridium sp.
CCATTTGGTCTTATTCTAATTACTAACACTAGATTTTATTTTGAATAATAAAGAAATTAGTTAATGACATTCTCTATTTTTTAAGTTCTGTTTGTTTACGTTGATTTTGGCTTTGTCTCTGCATTTCTCTTATATATTCCTCTGCCTGTTTCTGGTAGTCTAATATCTTTTTATTAAATGACTTCTCTTGCTGTAGTAGTGCTTTTTCCTTTTCAAATTCTTTCAGCTGAGAAATTCTCGTTACTTCCTTTCGGGATTCAATAACTGTAGCTTCCAGTTTTGTTTTTAGGGTATCAACATCGATGTCTTTGGATATTATTTTATTCTCAAGATCTATTTTTCTTGCCTGGCTGTCTGCAAGTAAGGTTTTAACTGTTTCATTTTCATTCTTAAAACATTTATATTCCGTAACAAGGCCTGCAAGGGTGTCGTTTTTCTCTTTGTATTCTTGAATTAAGGCCTTATTACTAGTCATTATTTCATTGAATTGGGTTACCTGTTTTTTAAGCTCTTCACTTGCATTAGAAGACTACTGCAATGTGTTTTCTATATCTTGTTTATCTATTTTTAATCTTTCATTTTCAACATTTAAACTTTCTATTTTACTCTTATAGATTTCCATATCTTTATCAAACTGCAGAGTCTTTGATTCATCTATAGTTTGTATTCGTTTCACCATATTAACATATATAGTATTGATCTGATTACTTAACGATTAGAGGCGGTTAATGTCCTCTGCTACCTCTGGTATATCAATTTTTACCTTGTTTAATTCGTAAGCGCCCATGAGGATTCCCATAAACTCTTTACTACTTTTGCCGCTTCATTGAATGAGCTCCATGAGCTTCTCTTTGTCATCTGTTTCCATATACTCTATATTATTCAAAATTCAATAAAAAATTGATTCTAAATATATTTTGCATATAAGGTGGAGAATAGTGACTTAATACAAATGTACTGGATAGTAACTTAAGTTTTCTCAGAAGGAACACCATTTGGCAAAAACACATTATCGATAATAAAATATATATAGATATTGAGAATGATTGAAGTTTGTAAAATTAGTGTTTTATGGTATAGTTTTCATTGAATGTAACAACTTCACCTAATTTCTATAATCGGAACTTGGGAAAATTTGAACTTAACTAATGAATGTGGAAAATATCATAGTTAGATGGGAAATAATGTTTTGTAAAGTTCTTTGTTTGTTCTAAGAATAGGTGGTACTGGCAGCAAAACGCGAAAATTATACGCTAAAGATTCAAACTAATTAAAACAAAGATTTAAATATATTCTAACGTATACCAAACATGTATCAAGCAAATTTATCAGTAAATAAAACGTTATACAGACTCAATGCATTTACTTTGAATTGGTTGCCTTCTAAGTTTACTAATGAAATGGCTTGAAACGGTATACCAAGAGGTTAAAATAATAAAGTGAATAATACGGCGTTTGATTTACCATCTCATGTAGGTGACAATACGGTTATGCTAGTTACAAATGGCATGGATTAATATGTGAATTCTATTGCCGTTTCTGTCCCATTACTACACAACCCCCGGTTAAGGATCTCTACTGAAAACGAAAAAGTATTCAAAGATTTATGTTTTGTATACAACATAAAACTAATGAAAGCAAGAAAACAACCATTTTCTAATTGTAATATAATAGATTTTGAAGAAATTATGCCTTGTAGATTTCATTCGCTTTAATTTACATAGATAATGTTTAACTGCATTTGGATACTACATATTGAATAAATTCGCATTTCGGTAATATATGTCTTAACGTATAAAATTCGCGTTTTGCGGTTACTACCCCTTATGGTATTTTTAAAAAAAGGGGAGATAGCATATGAAAAATCATATTAAAGAATATTATTCTCAAATTTTTACGGGGATAGTTATATTTTTGATTACAAGCTTTGTTTATATTGGCTATACTGATTGCGATTTTGTAGAAATGTTTTCATTTGGGGCTACAGTATCATCAATAATATTATCAGTTATAGCAATCATATATACGCTTGTACAGAGTCAAGATAGTAATCGTATTAGTGCTAAAATTAATGATTCCACTGATAGTATACAGACTACATCAGGCAAACTTGAAAAAATAACTAATGATATTGAGAGTGCAACTAATAATCTTAAAGGAATAAATGAGCTAAAAATCATTATGGACAATTTGAAAACTACTGTAAGTAGAGGTAACCAAAGAAACGATGAAACATTCAAGATCTTACAAAAAATGTCTACATCAAGTACAGAGCGTGGTCCAGTTACAAATAAGGAATCTGATTACGAATTTAAATTAAGTGAAAAGTTAATTAGTAAAGTTGAATTAGAATCTCTTTTATATAAGTTCCCCCTGTATGTTAGGAGTCATATATTTTTCTTGTATATGTGTTACAAACAACAGAAACGTGTAAACATAGAAGAATATAACGAGTTTTACAAGGCATCTATGATTGCGGATGATATATCACCAAGGGATATAAGTGAAGATATTAAAATGGTAATATTTATATTGACGCCCTTAAACATTATAAAATATACCTTGGATGGGTATGAGATTTTTATCAACGATTTTAATGGATTTTTAAAAGAAGCTTTGCTAGAATCTTCACCTGAAAAAATTGGCGGATATAGCGATGTAATTACTGCGAGAATGTTTGAACCTATTTACAAGTTTTTCAATGTGGACCCATTTCAAGATGAGGTTTAATATATACTTTTTGAGTTAGAACTTTTATATATTAATGCTAAATGAAACACCTGTACCAACTATAATTATTTGACAACATAACTTTATAATGAGATTTTTTAATATTCTTTCATAAAAATGATATTTAAAAAAATAAATCCTTCATTTTAGCCATGAAGGATTTATTTCATTTGCCATTATATAAGGACGGTCTGTCATTTTAGCAAGTGACAGCAGCCTATCAAGAAATTTATTTTTTTCGCTTATCCCAAATTACTACTCAAATAAACTTCCTTTTTCTGATCCTCTGTAATCCCTATGTATTTTAGAGTTTGTAATTTGGATGAATGATTAAATATCTCCATTAACAGCTCTATAGTGGTTCCACTCGTATAAGCGTGATAACCAAAGGTTTTCCTCATAGTGTGAGTGCCAATTTCTCCACATATTATCTTGCCATCATGGTCCCTTTCAACGAGGCCTATCATTTCTGCAGCATTATTTAATATATACCAGGCATGCTGACGAGATATTGGTTTGTTTTTTGATTTTTTACTACAAAACACATACATATGTGGTAGCACTTCTTCCAAAGTGGCCGCATAACCTTCAATTAGTTTACTTACTATGGATCCTATGTAAAACTTTTTGGTTTTTGAGGTTTTATTTTCTGTGATTATTACGTATTCTTTGGCATTCATGTTCTTGAAGTTTATGACATCATCAAATGTTAATTTTAAAATATCACTTATTCTAAGTCCAACATTTATTCCAAGAATAAATAACAGCTCATTTCGAAGGCTTTGATCTCTTAAATATGACCTCATAATTCTTATGGTTCTTATTTCTCTTATGGGTTCTACAGTTTTCATTTTGCATCATCCTTCCGTTACTAGCTGTTAAAGATTTAACAAGTAAGTAAATTATCACTAATTTTGTTAAATATAGTCGTATATGTCGTGTTTTCAAGGTGATTTTGCAGGGTATCATGTCGCAATATAGAATTACCAATTTTAATATTACACAATAATTAAATAATAGTCAATATGTCAGATTAGACGGAATTGGTAAATTACATTTTATTACAACACTAGATTTGAAGCCATTCGTTATCTGACACAAGGCACTTGTGTCAGATTAGAAACACATTGACTATGGACAACTATATAGGTAATTAATGTAAATACATTAATTACCTATATTATTTAAAACTTATTATTTATATATTGTTATTTTTAAAACATTAATTTTAAAACAATTAAAAAAATTCAGAAAATTTATTTAACAATTATAGAAAATTATGTATAATAGATATAAGAAATGAAAAGGGTGGTGTTTATACTGGAAATTTTAGTTGAAAAAGCAAAAAATGGGGACAGAAAATCTTTGATGGACATTATTGAACAATATAAGTTTTTGATAATTAAGTTAGCTGCAAGTTACCACATACCTTCATATGAATTTGAGGATTTGGCGCAGCAGGGATATCTTTCAGTTATAAAAGCAGTTAATCTTTATAAACTAGGTAGCAATACTTTTAATGGGTACTGTATAAATACTATCAGAACTAATTTTAAAGCTCTTTTAAAAGGAAAGATAAAACATTATAGAGAAGTGCCAAATGCAGAGCCTATAAACCCAAATGTAGCCAAGGAGTATAGTTTTACCTTAGAGGATGAAGTAATCGCATACGAGGAAGTTAAAAGGCTCTATGATGCATTAGAAAAGTTAGATCCATATGAGAGAGACATTGTGGAGAGATTCTATATTTTTGAAGATAGTATTCGTGAAATAGCTTGTGATGGTCCGCATAGTTATTATCATTATGTAAGGGTTAAAAATAAAGCGTTAAAGAAGCTTAGAAAATATATTTAAGAAAACAATTAGAAAAGGCATATATATTAGCTATAGCGGTGAGGGAGGAATGCATTATGTATGATGTATTTATTAAACTGGTTAATACAGTTGGCTTCCCTATAAGTGTGAGCGTATATCTTTTGGTTAGGTTTGAGAAGAAAATTGAGGATCTCAATAAATCTATCTTAGATTTAACTGTAGTTATATCCACCGTTATAGGAAAATACGAAAAATAAGGGTACCATTATAGATTGGTATTCTTATTTTTTTATATAGTCTAAAGAACAACAACAAATATAACCTATTTATGGGTATGCTCCTTGTTGTTGTTTTATATGTTTTAACATCTTTTTGTTTTAAGTGTTTAGGACACCCACCTACGTAAGTCATATCAAGGGATACAAAATTCTAATACTACATTATCATACCTAACTACTACATGTTCATACTTGAAAATAGATCTAATGCTACATTTCCATACCTAACTACTACATGTTCATACCTGAAAGTAAATCTAATACTACATTACCATACCAAAATACTACACTACTTGTGTATTGTAGTAGAAATATTTATATGCTAATATGTACCAGGGGGTGATTGCGTGGATAAGAATTATATAGTAACTAAAAGTAATAATTTAATTAATTGCAATTATAATTTGAGTTTACAGGAACAAAAAATCATTTTAACCTTAGCTTCAATGGTCCAACCACAAGATGATAATTTTAAGCCTTATGTATTTAAGATAAAAGATTTTATGAAACTTTTAGGTATTGATAATAAAGCAAAATATACTGAAATACCTAAGATAACAAAAGAATTAATGCAAAAGGTATTTGAAATAAAAAAAGGAAATAAAGTAACTCAATTAGCATGGTTATCAAGTGCAGAATATGAGAAAGGAACTGGAATGGTTGAACTTGAATTTAGTCCTAAATTAAAGCCTTATATGTTAGGTTTAAAAGAATTTTATACAAGTTATAAGCTTGGTAATGTTTTGAGTTTAAAGAGTAAGTATTCAATAAGGCTGTATGAAATTTTAAAAAGTAATGCATATAGAAAATGTATCGAAATTGAAATTGAAGAACTTAAAAACATGGTAGGATCTAAAGAGAAAGCATATAATATTTATAATAATTTTAAGAATAGAATATTAACCAAGGCACAGAATGAACTTGCAGAAAAAACAGATATTAATTTTAGATATGAAGAAATAAAGACCGGTAGAAAAGTAACGTCAATTAAGTTTTACATAACCACTAATAAAACCACTTGTAAGAATGAAATAGCAGCTACATTAGCACAGCCTAACCAAAAGCCACAAGAAAACACTGACGCTATTAAACTTGTAAAAGAGATTATACGGGAACCAATAACAGATGATGAAGCACAAAGCATATTGGGTAGTGCCAATGGAGATATACATATAATCAAAGAAAAGTATGGATATTCGGTAGCTGCAGCTAAAATTGGTAATGTGGTTGGATGGCTTATCGATGCAATAAAAAAAGACTATAAGCCTGCTAAAGGCAAAGTTAAAGTTGATAAATTCAATGACTACGAGCAAAGGTTCTATGATTTTGATGAATTGGAGAAGCAGTTGCTCGGATGGAAATAAATAAATGTGATATAAATTGTTTAGAGTAATCAAAGGTGTAGCTACATTAGCTATACCTTTTTTGTGTTTATCTTTGTTTTATTTTTAAATTAACCGCCAAAAACTTTTGAAGGACATATATATTCAGTGAAAAACAAAATGAAGGGGGGCAATCAATATGGCAGTTGTATCTACAAAGGTAGCAAGCGCACTAAAACTCACTATGAAAGTAG
>DAVZGU010000108.1:0-6372 GCA_052274215.1 Clostridium sp.
TCTGGGGTATTTAACCCTTGATAGGGAGACTTCAACACTATCAGGTGGTGAATCTCAGCGCATAAAGATGGTTAAGCATTTAAATAGTAATCTTATAGATTTATTGTATATATTTGATGAGCCAAGTATTGGGCTTCATCCAAGAGATGTTCATAAATTAAATGATCTATTACAAAAGCTAAGAGATAAAGGAAATACAGTTATTGTAGTTGAACATGATCCAGATGTCATAAAAATTGCTGATTATGTTGTTGATATTGGACCATATGCAGGTACCAAAGGTGGTAATATAGTATTTCAAGGAAGTTATGATGAATTACTGACATCTGGCACACTTACAGGAAATGCCTTAAAGAGAAGTCTTTCAATTAAAAAAGTTACAAGAAAGCCTAATGGATATTTAGAAGTTAATAATTGCAATACAAATAATCTGAAAAACATATCAGTTAAGGTCCCCAAGGGGGTATTAACGGTTATAACAGGTGTTGCAGGCTCTGGGAAAAGTACACTTATGAAACAGGAATTTCTAAATCAAAATAAAGATGTTATATTAATTGATCAGAGTGCGGTTTCCGCAAATTCTAGATCAATCCTAGCCACTTATGGTGGAATAATGGATAACATAAGAAAGGTCTTTGCAAAAGATAATAACGTCAATGCATCACTATTTAGTTATAATTCAAAAGGTGCCTGTGAAAATTGTAATGGCACTGGAATAATTGAAACAAACCTTGCTTTTATGGAGAATACTAAAAACACTTGTGAAGAATGCGCTGGTAAAAGGTTCAAAAAAGAAGTTTTAGAATATACTATCCAAGATCAAACAATAATAGATGTTCTTGATATGACTGTTTCGGAAGCTTTAGTATTTTTTAATAATAAACAGATTAAGACAAAGTTACAGGCAATAGAAGAAATGGGAATTGGATATTTAACTTTAGGTCAAACACTTGATACATTATCCGGTGGAGAATGCCAAAGGTTGAAACTTGCTAACGAATTACATAAAAATGGTTCTATATATGTTATGGATGAACCATCAACTGGACTTCACATGTCTGATATAGAAAAATTCATAGGCATAGTTGAAAATATTGTTGATAATGGAAATACTGTTATTATAATAGAACACAATATGGATATTATCAGGAGCTCAGATTGGATAATAGATCTTGGACCAGAGGGTGGTATAAGAGGCGGAAATGTAATTTTTGAGGGGACACCTTCGGAGTTAACTAAATGTAAAGAATCTCTTACTGCTATATATATAGTTTAGAAATAAAGTGCATTTTACTAAATATTGTTATTATAACATGCAGTACAAATTCTATTAGTTGATAGGAGTGGTACCATGAGAAACATAATAGAAGTTAATGATTTTGTAAAGAAATATGATAAATTTATAGCAGTCGATAATGTTTCATTTGAGGTGGAGGAATGAACTGTAACCTAGATATTAGACACTAAAGAAAAGTATCTAGGTTTATTATTGTTTATTGTTAGAATAGTATCTATAATAATATTGCATAATTAGGATGCTAACATGAGTAAACGAATTTTTTCAGATATACAACAACAAGCTCTCAGTAAAAATGTCAAAGGACTACGACAGCGCATTGGCATCTATGCCACCAAAAACAGTAGACAGTTATTCTTTATATTACTTATATAACGGCGAATTAATTCCTTTAGGTAAATAGCATTTACCTAATTAAGTTTACTGCCAATTTTCTTGGTAATCACAAAAACTACATCAAACTATTCATAATAGTGTTTTTATTTAAATAGTTTTCCTCGCTGGCTGTCGCTTTACACCCTTTTTTAGGTTGCTGTCCAGACCCCTTAGGGTGTAATGACCGTATTTATATCTACAGATGGTTACTGGTTACCTGTATTTCCAGTTGATCCTACTGAAGATTCTGCTGTACCAGTAGTTCCAGTTGATTCACCTACAGATCCTTTTGTATCTGTAGATTCAGTTGATCCACCTTCAGATCCTTTTGTATCTGTAGTTCCATTTGATCCACCTTCAGATCCTTTTGCATCTGTAGTTCCAGTTGATTCACCTTCAGATCCTTTTGTATCTGTAGTTTCAGTTGATCCACCTTCAGATCCTTTTGTATCTGTAGTTCCAGTTAATCCACCTTCAGATCCTTTTGTATCTGTAGTTCCAGTTAATCCGCCTTCAGATCCTTTTATATCTGTAGTTTCAGTTGATCCACCTTCAGATCCTTTTGTATCTGTAGTTTCAGTTGATTCGCCTACCGATCCTTTTGTATCTGTAGTTCCAATTGATTCACCTTCAGATCCTTTTGTATCTGTAGTTCCAGTTGATCCTGTAGAACCAGTATGCTTTGCATCAGGTACATTTCCACTTGCTTTGGGAACTGCAGTTTCTACAATGGGAACTGATGTATTATTAGAAGGCTCTTTTGGTGGAAACTTCCCTAAAGCTCCAATAATCATAACTAAAATAATTGATGCAATAATTACCATTGCCTTTTTATTCTTACTGGTCTTCTTATTTTCCGTTGGTACTTCACTATCTTTTTTATTTGCTGTTTTTTCAGTGATTGCGGGTCCGCTCGTAACCGTTGTGAAATCATCGCTTATATCAGAAACTATTGCTGCTTCCATAATTTTTGTAGCATTATCTATGTCATTATTTACTTTAACTTTATAATTAGAATCTTCTTTAATTGCACTCAAAATTTTTGCCATTTCCTTAGCAGTTTGGTATCTTTTAATAGGTTCTTTTTCCATTGCCTTTAAAATTATCTGGTTTATATTCTCAGGTATATCTGTAATGATTTCTTTTGGAGCAGTAACAGGTTGCTGTATATGCATCATAGCTATGGAAATAGCGTTTTCTGCATTATAAGGTACTCTCCCAGTCACCATTTCATACATCACAATCCCTAAGGAATATATATCTGTTCTACAATCCACAAAATTTCCTTTTGCTTGTTCCGGAGAAAAATAGCGTACGCTGCCCATAATTTTATTGGAATTGGTTACGGTTATTGAATCTACGACTTTAGCTATTCCAAAATCCATAACCTTAGCTATATCGTCTTCCGTTATCATAATGTTATCTGGTTTTATATCTCGATGAATTATATTGTTTTTATGTGCACATTCAAGTGCATCGGCTATTTGAAAAACTATATTTAAAGTCTTCTCAGCGCTAAGTCTACCATTTTCCATTATTATTCTCTTTAATGTTTTTCCATTAATATATTCCATGACTATAAAATTAATATTGTTTTCTGAACCAACATCATAGACATTCACTATGTTAGGATGTGACAACCTTGCGATTGAAGTACCTTCTTTTTTAAACCTGGCAACAAATTCTTCATCATTACTTAACTCTGTTTTTAATATCTTTACAGCTACAAATCTATTTAATAAGTGGCATTTTGCTTTATAAACAGTTCCCATGCCACCTTCACCAATATTCTCTAATAACTCATATCTATCTAAAAGTAATGTACCTATCATATAGTATTTATCCCCCAATGAAAAATAGTAACATGATATATTATACCATAGTCTAATACCCATTACTGAAATCGATAACGTAATTAACAATTTCTGTTTGCTTATTGACTTAACTTCATATAATTCACTTCTTTAAAGCTATTTATAACTAAATCCGCCATGGAAATATCTTGGCTTCCTGCAGCATCGCTATTGATTCCTACACACTTCATACCTGCTTTTTTAGCCGCACGAACCCCATTATGAGAATCCTCAATAACTATACAATTTTCCGGGCTTACCCCAAGCTTCTCTGAAGCAAAAATAAATATATCTGGTTCAGGCTTACTTCTCTGTACATAGTCACCGGTAACAAAAACTTCAAAGTATTCTTCTATTTGAAATTTCTTTGCAATAGCCTCAATTACATTTAGTGGAGATGATGAGGCAATGGCTAGCTTTATTCCATTCTCATGAAAGTCTTTTATTAGCTCTTTCACCCCATCAATAAGGGTTATCTCGCATTCATCTGAATTAAGGTATTTAAAATATGTACTTCTATCATATTCAATTAACTCATCAAGTGTTTGATTAAGCTTATATTTATTTTTTAGAGCTTCCCACATATAATGAGAGGTTGCTCCTACAAAAGAGTGATGCTCATCTCCTGTAACCTCTATGCCTAATTTTTTATAAGTCTCATTTTCCAGCTTCATATGTGTTGGTTCACTATCGATAATTACTCCATCCATATCAAATATAACTGCTTTTAGCATAAAATCACCATCCTATCTATTTTTCCTAGTCTTTTTTTATCCAAACTTATTATCTCCTTATAACTATAGCATTCGAAATAATAGATATTTCATACTACCAAAATAAATCATTTGCAGTTTTTATGCCGTTACTTATCCAGCTACCTGGCATTTTTCAAACAGTATTTCAAGAAATTCTATATTTTTAATTTTTTTATAAATCTTTTTAAATTTCCGTCCAGATTCCATTACATAATAAAATTAAATTAGATAAAAGGTGTATAATATACTTATTATACTAATTACACTTTGGTTTTTCTTTATTTGGTTTTTCTTTATTTGGTTTAAGCAAAACAAAACATTGTAGAAATTTGATTGCCATAAGGATCACCTCTTATGCAGATGTGGCGGAATTGGCAGACGCACTAGAATCAGGGTCTAGCGCTTTACGGCATGCAGGTTCGATTCCTGTCATCTGCACCAAAAAAAACACTCATTTTATGAGTGCTTTTTTATTTTTAAATTAAATTAACAAATCGTAACATAAGCTTTATATTTAACATAAGCTATTAGTGCTCCAGACTATAAGATATAAATCTATCCACATTTTGTATTGTATATTGGTAATATTGAAAATAGATTAAAAAAGTACACTTTGAAATGATTTTCCCATAAATAAAAATCATACATTATTTATATCATGAGCCTTTGTTGACATCGTTTACTTATATAGTATAATTTTCATGGGAGTGTATTGAGTATGCGGTTACATCGAGATTGTATAATATGATGGAGTAACCAATAACATATTTCAAAGGCATAAAGTAAATTAAGAATTAAATTCAAGGAAGTGATATGACTAATATGATATCATTAATCAGCACGGATCTTCTTGCAATCATTGCACTTTGTTTTACAATAAGTTTTGCTAAGCGGAACGTTGTAGTATGTAATAAAAAAAATATGATTTACACATCTGCAGCAGCGACTACAATTATTTTGCTAATTTTAGAAATAACGACTATTTTAATGGAACCCTCAAGTAACAACAAACTTATGATACCTCACTTTATAGCTAACATCTTAGGATTTTCTTTGAGCCCCGTAGTTCCTTTTATTCTTTTATTTTTTAATAGCGATAAAGAAAAAAATGTTTTGCATAATTGCTTTTTAACAATACCCTTATGTTTTAATGCTTTTATGTGCGTTTTAAGCTATAAAACAGGCTTCATCTTTTTCATAGATGCTCAAAATCAGTATATACGAGGAAATTTATTTTTACTGCCAACTATAATTTCCATGTTTTATTATGTATTGTTTGTAATATCTGCAATCAAAAATAGTGTTAAATACGATATGGAAGATAAAAAAATTTTAATTCCTGTTATTTTTATACCTATACTAGGAAGCATTCTTCAGATTTTATTTAAAGATTTAATACTAATTTGGAGCAGCACCTCTATATCTTTGCTGATATATTATATTTTTTTGCTTGAGCTACAATTCAAATATGATGTTCAAACTGGAATTAAAAGTCGTTCAGCATTCGAAAAGGAAATGAAACAATATATAAGTGGAGATAGAAATGCAACAATTGTTATGTTTGATTTAAATAACTTAAAGAGTACTAATGATAAACACGGACATAAAGCTGGAGATGAAATGATTTTTCATACCGCAAAAATTATAGAAGAAAGCTTTATGGGTATTGGTAAGGCTTATAGGATCGGTGGTGATGAATTTTGTGTTATTTGTAACGAGATTCCAAGGGAATCATTAGATAATGCTCTATCTAATCTAGATGACTTATTAATTAAAGTAAATCAAAATAGACAAATTAAAATTGTACTTGCTTATGGATATGCATTTTACAACAAAAATGAAAATGAAAATATATATTCTACATTTGTCCAAGCTGATAAAAATATGTATATTCATAAAGCAAAATTAAAAGGGTTTTATGGTATATCGGAGAAGGATTAGCAAAATGATATGTATTTATATAACGATAAAACTTTGAATGAAAGAATAGCTATGCATACTATATCCGTTTATGCTTTTGTTTGAATCATTTCTGAAATCATAAACCACTGTAAGAAATATACTGGGCTGGTTGTGCCTATAATATAAGGAT
>DAVZGU010000109.1:0-6357 GCA_052274215.1 Clostridium sp.
TATTGAAACTACGCATACAATCATCCCCTATTTTTAGTGGTTAGTACTATTATACTTTAGTTTTAAAAAAATGTATCCTTTCCCCCTTATAATTTTTGAGTTTATAGGAAACATATATATCATATGTTAAAGAGGTGTTATTATGCTTATTTTAGTAATCAGAACTTTTATTTTATACTTTACAGTAATATTTATTATGAGAATGATGGGTAAAAAACAAATAGGCGAGCTTGAACCTTTCGAGCTTGTGATTGCATTGATGATTTCTAATCTCGCAACCTTTCCCATGGAAGATATAAGAATACCAATTATACATGCAGTTATACCAATATTCACTTTGCTATTTCTTCAAATAGCTACTTCCTATATTGAACTCAAAAGCGAAAAGGCTAGAAAAATCTTAACAGGCACTCCGAGCATATTAATAAAAAATGGCAAAATTGATATTGCAGAACTCAGATGTCAAAGATTTAATATTAATGATTTATTCGAAGAACTTAGATTAAAAGGATATTTTAATTTATCCGATATCCAATATGCTATTTTGGAAACTAGTGGTGAGCTATCTATATTGCCTAAAACTGGTGGTTCCAATGCAACTAAGGATGATTTAAATATATCCATAACTCAAGAGTCTTTGCCTATACCTTTGATTATGGATGGCAATATAAATTATAAAAATTTAGATCTTTTAAAAAAAGACATAACTTGGTTAAATAGTGTATTAAGAAAAAATAATGTTTTCTGTGCTAAAGATGTTTTCATAGGAATGATTGACTCTAAAAATAAGTTTTATTATCAACTTAAAGAAGGGAAAGATAAGAAAATATGAAAAATGTTATTATAGCCTTCGGCTTATTTTTTACAATGATTATAGGCATATTTGTATCTATAAATCTTATAAATCGTAATTGCGCTCATTTACAAAATTTGAATTCTTCCCTGGAAAGCTATATACTTAAAGAGAACTATGAAGATGCCTACAATTTATCACTAGATTATGTAGCTGATTGGAAAAAATCTTCTAAGTTTTTAACTATATATATACATCATGAAGATACAGATCATATGGAAAGCGAGCTTTTAAAATTAACTCAATATATAAAAATGAACGATAAGTCTGAATGCTTAGCCACTGTACATAGTATGAAATATCTTGTAGATCATATAATGTCTCATGAAAAAGTATCTATAAGCAATATTTTTTGATTTTTAAATTTATGGGTACAATTTATAGTAAAGGGGTAGAAAATAGTCCAATTATAGCTTATAATTATAATATATCATAAAAGTCCCGCAGGGACAATATATGTCCCTATTACAAAATTTGAAAGGTGGAATTAACATGGCTTTAGTTACTACTACTAATATGTTTAAAAAAGCTTTAGAAGGCAATTACGCTATCGGAGCTTTCAACATCAATAATATGGAAATAATTCAAGGAGTTGTCGATGCTTGTGCTACTCACAAGTCAGCTGTTATACTTCAAGTATCAGGCGGCGCTATGAAATATGCTAGACCTACTTACCTTAGAAAAATGGTAGAGGCAGCTATAGAAGACACTGGTCTTGATATTGCTCTTCATTTAGATCACGGTTCAGATTTCGCACAATGTAAACTTGCAATAGCTTCTGGATTTACTTCAGTAATGTATGATGGTTCTCATCTTGATTATGAAGAAAATGTAAGAACAACTAAAGAAGTAGTTGAATATGCTCATTCTAAAGGTGTTGTAGTTGAAGCAGAACTTGGTAAACTTGCTGGAGTTGAAGATGCTGTTAGTGTTTCTGCAGCAGATGCAACTTATACTGACCCAGAACAAGCAGTAGATTATGTAACAAGAACTGGAATTGATTCTTTAGCTGTAGCTATAGGAACAAGCCATGGTGCATATAAATTCAAAGGCGAACCTAAACTTGACTTTGAAAGATTATCAAAAATTACAGAAAAATTAGAAGCAGCTGGAAAGCACAATTTCCCAATAGTTCTTCACGGAGCATCTGCAGTTGATCAAAGTTTTGTTACTATGATCAATGAATTTGGTGGCGAAATGAAAGGCGCAAAAGGAATTCCACTAGAAATGCTTAGACAAGCAGCATCTATGGCTGTTTGTAAAATAAACATGGATACTGATTTAAGACTTGCTATGACTGGTTCAATAAGAAAAGTACTTACAAAAAATCTTGGAGAAATAGATCCTAGAAAATATTTAGGAGAAGCAAGAAATAATATAACTAAATTAGTTGAAGGTAAAATCACTAACGTTTTAGGTTCTTCTAATTCTTCAAAATAATTTAGATTAAATTAATTTAAATCTAAGTGATTAAAACAAAGATACCCACAGTATATTATACTGTGGGTATTTTTGTTTTATTTTTTATTATATAGGAAACTATAATGTTTTATTATCTATTTTTCAACATAATTACTTACATGTTTAATAACCATATTAATTGTGCCGTCACCATTTCTTTGTATTTCAAAGCGACTATTATCATGATATGTTTCTTCATTTACGTATAAATCTATATCTTTATCAATTTTTAGTCTTACTCTTTTTAGCTTTTTGTCTATCCATTCTTTATCAAGACTAATATTTTCTGAAACTCCTTGTTCTGTTATAAACTCAACAAATTTTTCTTTAGTCTCATTATTTTCAGAAAACATTTCCTCAGATAATTCTTTAAGATCAATATTATCTTCTTCTCTAAGTTTTCTTTTTATAGTACTTCTAACAACTTCTGCTTCATCTGCATTTTCTGCAAAGTTGTTTTGGGTAAATTTTTCAGCTGCCTTCACGAAGTTTTTAGTAACATCTCTTTCATTATCAATAATTGTGCAACCTAAGAAATCACTGATAAAGTAGTTTGAGCCGTATTCCTCATCTTCCTTATTCTTGCTTTTTTTATCAATAACCATTAAATCAAAATTATTTTCATCTCTAATCGGTTTTAAAAACGCACATTTTTGTATTCTTTGAGAACTACCAGGTAAACCCGTCACCTGCGATACTATATCAATACCTAATTTGTTATCCACAAATTCGATAGTGTGCACATAGTTTTTAATATAATCCATTTTAAATATCCCAAGCATCGGTCCAAATTCTGTGGTAAAAGATACCATTACCAAATCACAGGAAGGAACGTTCCCAATAGATCTCATTAAAATAAACATCTGCCTTGCTAGTTCCTTAGATACCACCAGTAAATTATTCTCACCATTTAAGTATTCTTGTGATAAGTCTTTTACTACGTTTGTCTGGTCATTAAAAACTCCATATTTTAATTCTTCATCTTTTAAGCACTTCTGGATATGTTTCAGTAAATAGTTATATTTTTCTTCATCTAAGTCTAATGCATATTCATTCAATATAGGTTCATCTGCATTGTTATCTAAAACATGAATAATAGCCTCATTTATATTAACTTCTTTTATGTACTCCAAAAAAACACCACCTTAATATTTATCTAAGGCGCGTTTAAACAAATAACAAGTCAATAATGCTAGTCCATCTATTTAAACGTGCCTAATTATTATACTATGTATTTGTGATTATAACAAAGTTATATATTGCGCCCACTTCTTTGTACCTATTGTAACTATTGATTCTCACACGTTCAAAGCTAACTTTTTAGCAGTAATAAATTCATTTGTATTTTATAGATAACTATACAATTTATTTGCATGCAACCTAATTTTGGTATAAAATAAATGTAGAGGTGCTTAACGACATTTAAGAAGGAGATGATGTAATATATATCATAATTCAGGAGCATTTAATGTTGCTATGCTTATAAAAGAAATAGATTCTAGGATCATGGGTGCTATAAGTAAAAGTCTTAGAAATAGTGGACTAACCCATCAGCAGATAATAGTAATAAAACTAGTAGCTCATAAAAAAGAAATTACTATTTCTGAAATTTGTTATGAAATGAGCTTGTCTAAAGGAACCGTTTCAGGCATTGTTCAAAGATTAGAAAAGTCAGGCTATGTAAAGAAGGAAAAGCATGAAGATGACAAAAGAAATACTTATATTGTTTTTTCTGAAAAGGGAATTGCTTTTTCTAAGGAGTTTATGCATACTATAAATGAAAGTTTTGACAGCATATTTAAAAACTGCAACAAAGAAGAATTGGAACAACTGACAACTAATTTAAAAAATATATTAAATAAAATATAAAAAACTTTTATCCTCTAAAAATTGGAGGACAAAAGTTTTTTATATTTTATGATTACGACAGCTCCGTAGGTGATAACAGCTCTGAATGAGATGCTTTAACTTGCTTTATATTGTGCTATATCTTGGACAATTGTTCCATCTTTTACCTCTATTATCCTATCTGTTTTCTCTGCAATTCTATTATCATGGGTAATTATTAAGAAGGTTGTATTAAACTTTTTATTTATATCTCTCAAAAGTTCGTACACCTCTTCTGTGGTATTAGAATCTAGGTTTCCTGTAGGCTCATCTGCTAATATGATTTTAGGATTATTGATTAAAGCCCTAGCTACTGCTGTTCTTTGTTGTTGTCCGCCTGAAAGGTCTGTAGCCATATTGTTTTTAACCTTTGATAAACCAACAATACTCAGGAGTTCCTCTGCCCGCATGCGTACTTCTTTAGTTATTTTCTTAGAAGAAAGCATGTATGGCATTAAAACATTCTCCATAACAGTGAATTCAGGTAACAGATAGTGAAATTGAAATATAAAGCCTAACTGCTGATTTCTTACCGATGCAAGATGGTTCTGACTCATATTATTTATATTTATACCGTTTATTATTACATCTCCACTGGTTGGGGCATCTAGGGTTCCTATTATATTAAGTAATGTGCTTTTCCCACTACCACTTTGTCCTATAATTGATATAAATTCACCTTCTTCTACACTCAAGTTAATATCAAATAACACCTGGTTTTTAATCTTCGTACCATATGTTTTATTTATATTTTTAATTTCTAATGCTTTCATATAAATTCCTCCTTGAATAATCTAATTATTTCTTATTACTTCCATCGGGTTTAACTTTAAGGATTTTCTTGCGGCAACCCCTGCTGCAACTACCGAAGCTATTATGGATAAACTTGCTGAAATTGCTATGAACCCCATGTATATGTTTCCTGACATTAATGGTTTACCATCTGTTGTTTTTACTAACATATTGAATATCTTGAACAAGCCGATTCCCAAACCAGTACCAGCTATTGCCCCTATGATGCCAAGCAACAAACCTTGTAGCAAAAATATTGTTGCAGCAGAGCTATTTTTAATCCCCATCGCTTTTAAAATCCCTATTTGTTTTGATTTTTGCATTACCGATATAGCAAGTACACTAGATATTCCAAGGGTTACAGAAATTATTATGAATACTTGAATTGTTAAACTTGATGATTGTTGTCCACTAAGGGCGTTTAATAAACTTTCATTGTTATCCTTCCAATTTTCAACCTTTAAAGTGGAAGGCATCACTTTGTTTAAGTTTTTAGCCAATTCATCTGTAGAAAATAGGTCTCCCTTAGCAACTTTCATTTCTATGGAACTGAGTTTTCCTTCTTCTTTGAAAAGCTTTTGTGCAAAGCTTAAGCTTGTTACTGCCCAGCCATTGTTTAATTCTTTCACCTTAAAATCAGCTATACCACTAATCTTTAGCTCCAAATCTCTCTTATCAGGAGTGGAAATTTTTATTGTGTCACCCACATGTAGGTTACTATCTGTTTTTAATCCCTTACCAATTAATATTTCATTTTCACTATTAGGAAAACTCCCCTCTACAATTTTATTCTTTAAATCATATATATCCTGATTTTTTGAATAATCCATACCGCGGACTATAATGGATTGATTTGAATCTCCTACCTGGATTAAAGCTGGAGAATCTAGAACCCCCATTATTTCTCTAATTTTATCGCCATCTGCTATTTTAATTGATTTTGTAATTGAATCATAGTTTGTAAAGAGTTTATCTTTTTTATCCTTTGCCATTACAGTAATCTGTGAAGTATTACCCACTGTGTTGTTAATAAGGTCATCATTTAGGTTTTTAATAAGTAGACCTAAAAAGATTTGAATTGATATACCTATGGCAATACCCATGGTTATAAGAATTGTTTGACCTTTATTAGATTTTAAAAATCTATAAGCTATTTTAAAGTTTGTTTTCATAAATTTACTCCTCCAATTAATCATACTTTACGTTTATATAAAAAGCCTACTTCTGCAGAAGCTAGGATTTATATATGATTTTACGCGAACTATTAGATTTAAAACAAAGTTAATAATAGTTCCTATGCAAACTATTATATGTAATAATAAATTAAAAGTCAACAACAATATACATAAAGATTCACAAATGTA
>DAVZGU010000110.1:0-6312 GCA_052274215.1 Clostridium sp.
CTACCAGTAGACATGTCAAGTTATTTTATTATAGGGGTATGCTTAGCATCATTTATTTGGTTTACTTCATTAGCAACAATTATTTCACTATTTAAAGGAAAGTTTAACATTAAAGTTATTAAAATAATAAACTTAGTATGTGGTGTAGTCATAATATTATATGGATTTAAATTAGCATATTCTTTTGTTAAATTAGTTATTTAGTGAATGTGTAAAAGAAGAGAGCGGCTTTTAGGATGATATAAAAACAACATTATCCTAAAAGCTGCTTTATATTTATTGAATTTTACCATTCTTTTCTTTATCGCCGGCGCCTCTAGTAGGTACAGTAGACATAACAAAACCTACAAGGATTGATACTAAGGCAGGAGCTAGTATGTTAATATATACTATATATCGCGTTTTGTATAAAACTAGAGCTGTGAGAGACGTTACTAGTGCACTAGCTACAAAAATGATAATTACGAATTTTGCGAAAGAACTCATGAATTTTTCATACAACCTGTGACGAGTCGGCCCACTTATAATACTTCTAAATAGAAAATACGAAGCAAAAATTATTACGACATCAACTACAGCTGATACTAGAAAATTTTTCATTATATATACCTCCAAAACATTTTTTTCATATTTAGTGTTACCAAAGACTAATGTTTTTACGCAATATAATTATAAATATTGAAATTTAAATATGAGTATTTACATTAGCAGATTATTTTGGTAGTATAAAATTTAGTTGCTTTAAAATGTAAAAAAATGAAAAATATGATGAGGGATATTATGTTGAAAATTACACAAATAGTTTTTTGTATTGAAGGCGTGAAAATTTGAAGTTGAGTGATTTATAGGAAGCTAAAAGGTTAAATATAACAACAAAAATATTATTATTATGGGGAGAACGGTTTATAATGAATAATATACAGATGGTTTTAGAAAAGCAAAGGAATTATTTCAATACTGGAGCAACAAGAGATTTAGATTTTCGTTTAGAAAAATTAAGTATCTTAAAAAAGGCTATAAAGAAAAATGAAAAACAAATACTAGAAGCATTATGGGGTGATTTACATAAATCTGAATTTGAAGCTTATGCTACTGAAATAGGAATAATTTTAGAAGAAATAAATTTTGTTATGAAACATTTGAGGTCATGGTCAAAAACTAAAAAAGTAAGAACTCCATTAACACATTTTCTATCTTCTAGTTACATTTATTCAGAGCCTTATGGAGTAAGTTTGATTATTTCACCATGGAATTATCCATTCCAATTATTAATGGCACCATTAATTGGATCCATAGCTGCTGGAAACTGTGCTATGGTAAAACCATCTGAAAATTCGATAATGACTACGGAAGTCATTATAAAAATTATTGAAGAGAGCTTCAAAGAAGAGTTTATTTCGGTGGTTGAACCTTATGGTGGTAAGGAATCTACTCAGGCACTTTTGAAGGAAGAATTTGATTATATATTTTTTACAGGTAGTGTACCTGTTGGCAAGATAGTAATGGAGGCAGCTTCAAAATATCTTACTCCTGTAACTTTAGAATTAGGTGGGAAAAGCCCTTGTATAGTGGACAAGGACGCTGATATAAAGCTAGCGGCAAAAAGAATAACTTGGGGTAAATTTCTAAATGCAGGACAAACTTGTGTTGCACCAGATTATTTACTAGTTCACAAAAGTGTTAAAGAACAACTTTTAATTGAAATAACAGGATATATTAATGAGTTTTTTGGGGAAAATCCAGCAAAAAGTAATGATTTTCCAAGAATAGTGAATGAAAGACAGTTTGATAGGCTTATAGGATTATTAGATAAAGGTAATATTGTGACTGGCGGAGAATATATCAAGAAAGAAAAGTATATTGCACCTACAATTATTGATAATATAACTTGGGAAGACCCAGTTATGGGAGATGAGATATTCGGACCTATACTTCCAATTATAGAATTTGATTACCTAGATGAAGTTATAAAAATGGTTAATTCAAAGCCTAAGCCTCTTGCATTATATTTCTTTTCGAGTAATAAGAAGCAACAAGAAAAAATAATAAAAATGATTTCTTATGGTGGAGGATGCATAAATGATACAATTATGCATGTAGCATCTACATATGTACCTTTCGGTGGAGTAGGGGCTAGTGGTATAGGTTCATACCATGGTAAGGGAAGCTATGATTCGTTTTCACATAAAAAAAGTGTGATAAAGAAAAGTAATGTTATAGATATTAAGGTAAGATATGCACCATATAATAATAAGCTTAAATTGATAAAGAGACTTATGAAATAGATTATAGTGGAATATATATGGAAGTAACAGATAAAGAATTTTTCGTGGAGCTGAAAATACACAAATAGTATCTTAGGAGGGAAACAATTGAAAGAAATTAAATTTAGTAGAGTAACAAAAAAAATGGCTATGAAGCAAGGTGCATTCAGTATTTTAATGAGCTTTGCATTATTAATAGGGGTTATAGGATCATTTATTCGCGGAAAAACCGGAATTGCAGGAATATTTTTAATGGTGACATTTGTATCTATAGGATTTTCAATATCTTTTATTATAAAACTTAGAAGACTAGAAAATTTAAATTATTTAAATTTTGAAAAGGATAGATTTGAACTTAATAGTAACTTTGCGTCAAAGGGTAAGGTTATTATGTTTAATGATATAAGTAAGGTTGCAATAACAAAGAAATATATCGCAATAAAAGTAGGTAAAAAACCGTATAATATCCTTCTTCAACATATTGGAGCTGAAAATATTAAGGAAGTAGAACAACTTTTCATGAGATATAACAGAAAGTAAAAAAGCTCATATCCTTATTTTATTATAAGGATATGAGTTTTAATTTTTTGTAGATTAAATCAGGCCTTCCATAACAATGACAGCTTTACCCCCAACCTTTACTGTTAAGTTTTCTTTGCTTCCTTCTAATCTTACGATTATTTTACTAGGTCTATTCATATAGTAGCCTTGTTCACAAATTATAGTTATATTATCTTCAAATTTAAGCACATCGTTTTTTACTAGATAGGCACCAAGTGCTCCATTAGAAGTTCCTGTGGCAGATTCTTCATTTATACCAGCGGCGGGACCAAAGTTTCTACAAGATAGAGTGGAGGATTCTTCTTCAGTTTCAAGCGTAAAGGCATGTACCCCAATAATATTTAAATTATTACTATATTCAGTTAATCTAGTATAGTTTGGATTTAGGGATTTTAATGCAGACAAACTTTTAACCGGAAGCATAATGTCTGTAAGGCCGGTAGATACAGCTTGAGGAATGAGTCTATAACCGTCTATTCCTATATCACGTGCATTGATACCCATGATTTCAGCAAGTTCATATGTATTTGCAACATCAAAAACAAATTTGGGCTTAGTTTGAGTCATCATTACACTATCAATTTTATTATCTTTAAAATAAAGTTCAACTGGTAAAATACCGGCCTTTGTTTTTTGTTTTACAATTTTAACATTATCAGTTCCAGTAATAATACCTTTTGAAGCTAAAGAAAAAAAAGAACCAATTGTAGCATGACCACATAAGTCTACTTCTTGGGTAGGTGTAAAAAACCTTACTTCATAATCTGCTTCCTCATCTTTCATAGGAAAAACAAAGGCAGTTTCCGATAAATTCATTTCTCGGGCAATATTTAACATATCGTTATAGTTTAATCCAATAGCGTTAGGTACCACACCAGCTGGATTACCTCCGAAGGGCACATCTGAGAAGGCATCTACTTGATAAATAACTTTTTTCATAAAAAACACATCCCTTTCTAAGCTTAATTTAAAATATATTTTCAGGGTTATACTCCTAATATAGTGGTTGTAGGCAAATATGTAAATAAAAAATAAGCCTACATCTGAAAGATGTAGGCTTAAGCATTAAGTATCATGAATTATTTTAAGTACATTTCTCCTATTTTAACGACATCGCCTGCACCCATTGTAAGAAGAATATCTCCTTCTTTTAAATTATTTTTAAGATGATCAACAATTTCGTCAAAGCTATGAAGATTTATGCAATTTACATTTTTCTCTCTTATTCTATCTCCAAGCATATTTGAACTTATTACTCCAGTATCTTTTTCCCTTGCTGCATAAATATCTGCTAGTATTAAATTATCCATATCATAAAAAGAATCTGAAAAATCTTCAAATAAGCTTAATGTTCTTGAATAAGTGTGGGGTTGGAAAACACAATAAATTTTATTATGAGGATAATTTTTTGTAGCACTTAAAGTTGCTTTAATTTCTGTAGGATGATGCGCATAATCATCAATAACAGTTACGCCATTTTTAGTTCCTTTTAGCTCAAATCGTCTATGTGTACCCTTGAAACTAGAAAGCCCGCATGTAATTGAGTTTTCAGAAAAATTAAGGATTAGTGCGGTGCCTATACTTGCAAGAGCATTTAGAACATTATACTCCCCGGGTACATTAAGATTTATTTGAAATAGTTTGTGACCCTCTTTGTACACATCAAAGGTGGCACACCCTAATTCATTATAACTAATATCTTTTGCCCTAAGAATTCCGTCGTTTATTCCGTAAGTAAGTATGCTACAGTTGTAATCATGATTATGGAGAATAGTTTTAACATTTTCATCTTCCACATTTGCAACTAAATAGCCTTCTTTTGGTATAATATTAATGAATTTTATGAAGGTGTCTTTAATGTGATTTATGTCTCTATAGTAATCTAGGTGATCCGCATCTATATTTAATATTGTTCCTATATAGGGAAAAAACTTTAAGAATGATGCTTTATACTCACAGGCTTCTGTAATAAAATAGTCACTATTTCCAGCTAAAACATTACCTCCGATAGCATCTAATTCTCCACCCACGAGTATTGTAGGGTCTACATCCTCTTTTAAAATGATGTGGGCAAGCATTGAAGTTGTAGTAGTCTTACCATGTGTACCCGATACTGCAACATTGTATTTGTGACCTTTCATAATTTGACCTAAAAATTCAGCTCTATCCATTAAAGGAATATTTAACTCTTTAGCCTTAATGTATTCTGGATTTTCAGGAGAAATAGCAGCAGTGTAAACTACCAAATCTGCAGTATTTATGTTATCGCCATTATGGCCTATATAAATTTCAACACCTTTTTCTTTAAGTTTGCTTGTTATATGTGATGAATTCATATCAGACCCAGAAACCGTATAGTTATTTTTTATGAGTATTTCAGCAAGACCACTCATACTTATACCGCCGATTCCTATGAAATGAACTTTTTTGTTTTTATCTCTTATAAAATCAAAAGACATTATATCAACTCCTTAAAAATGATTATGACTATTTAGTATATGCAAATTGCATTAGTATTGATTATAACAAATAAATGTATATATGTACGTCTTAATTATATACAAAAACACAAAAAAACTAAACACATTATAGAATAATATTTTTGAAAATGCCTTGCATCAAATTATAAAGCTTAAAAGCTGTCAATAAGCTTTTGCACGCAAACTAACTAAATCTTTTGAAATTAGTTATATAGGCATTGTAATAAAGATAAAAAAGATTTACAATTAAAATACGAATGATAGTAAGAATTTTACAAAGTAAAATTCGTAAAATAAAGATATGGGTGAGATATTATGAATAAATATAGTAGAAATCAAAGAGTTACAGGTATTACTAAAATATTAACAGAAAATCCTAATAAGACAATTAATTTAAAAATGTTTACGGAATTATTTAATGCAGCTAAATCCACAATTAGCGAAGATATTGTTATTGTTCGCGAAACTTTAAATGAATTATCTATGGGAAGAGTGGAAACGGTAGCTGGCGCAGCTGGTGGAGTAAAATATATTTGTGGAGTCTCAAAGCAAGAAAGTATAATATTTGCAGAAAAGTTATGTGAGATTTTAACACACAAGGACAGAGTGATACCAGGAAATTTTATATATATGACTGATATTATGTATAATCCAGAAATAGTGCACAAAGCAGGAGTAATCCTTGCATCTGCTTTTAGTGAGTTAGATATAGACTATGTTGTAACAGTCGAGACTAAAGGAATACCACTTGCGTATGAAGTGGCAAAAATGCTTGGGGTCCAATTAGTTATTGTAAGGCATGATCCAAAGGTTACTGAAGGCAGTACTGTTAGTATTAACTATGTATCTGGTTCTAGTAACAGAATTCAAACTATGTCTCTTTCAAGAAAGTCTATAAAAAAACAGAGCAAATGTATTTTTATAGATGACTTTATGAAAGCTGGAGGCACTGCAACAGGTATAATTAATTTGCTTAAAGAATTCGAAAGTGAACTTTTAGGTATTGG
>DAVZGU010000111.1:0-6262 GCA_052274215.1 Clostridium sp.
TATGGAAGAGTTATTAAAGCAAACTGAGGCACGGGAATAGATATATATACTCATAGTGAAATGCTACCAGCTAATTATTATCCTGCATTTAAAAAGTACAAGCACTTGGTAGGTAATTATGGAAATGCGTGGTGGAAACAGAACCAGGAATTTGAAAGCTTCAATGGACCAATACTTATGACTACAAACTGTATTGTAACTCCAAAAGCATCTTATAAAAATAGAATATACACTACAGGATTAACAGGGTTTGAAGGCGTTAAGCATATAGCAGATGGAATAAATGGAAAACCAAAAGATTTCTCTCAAATAATTAAACAAGCTAAAAAATGTGGGGCACCTAAAGAAATTGAAAAAGGTGAAATAGTAGGAGGATTTGCTCATAATCAAGTGATAGCTCTTGCAGACAAAATTGTGGACGCTGTTAAATCTGGAGCAATAAAGAGATTCTTTGTAATGGCAGGCTGCGATGGACGAATGAAAAGCCGCGATTACTACACAGAATTTGCTGAAAAGCTACCAAAGGATGCAGTTATACTTACAGCCGGTTGCGCAAAATATAAATATAACAAGTTAAATTTAGGTGATATTGGTGGAATTCCAAGAGTATTGGATGCAGGACAATGTAATGATTCATACTCATTAGTAGTAATTGCACTTAAACTAAAAGAAGTATTTGGATTAGATGATATAAATGAACTTCCTATTTCTTATAATATTGCATGGTACGAGCAAAAAGCAGTTATAGTATTACTCGCATTATTACATTTAGGAGTTAAAAATATTCATTTAGGACCAACCCTACCAGCATTCCTATCACCAAACGTAGTAAAGGTATTGGTTGACAGCTTTGGTATTGGTGGAATAAGTAATGTAGATGATGATATAAAAATGTTCATGGGAGAATAGCCATTAAACCAAAACTGTATTGGATTTTACAATACAGTTTTGGTTTTTTGTGATCGATGAGGTCACGTAGGTGATAAGGGGGAGTTAGATTGTTGGTAAAGAATAATTTTAGAAAATATGTGATATTAGTCACATACTTTCTTTTTCTGTAATGATACAATGTAGGCATGATTTATAGAAGGAGGCGGTATATCTTGTTTAGTGAAGAAATTAACAAAGTTTCTGCATCAGCGGTAAAAAAATCTGAACTTTTAAAGAAAAGTAAAATGAGGTACCTCACTGCAGCGGCACTAGCTGGTGCTTATGTGGGATTTGGAATTTTATTGATATTTACTATTGGAGGATCATTTGCAGCAGCGGAGTCACCGGCAACAAAAACTATTATGGGAGCTTCCTTTGGGATTGCCTTAAGTCTTGTAATAATGGCGGGCTCCGAACTTTTTACAGGAAACAACATGGTTATGACCATAGGGTCTCTAGAAAAGAAGGTTCCTTTACTTGATTCAATAAATATTTGGATATACAGTTTTATAGGAAACTTTGTAGGGTCAGCAGTGCTAGCAGCAATATTTGTAGGGGCGGGACTTGCAAAGGGAAGCACAGCAACCTTTATTTTAAAAGCATCACAAGGGAAAATGGCAACGCCAAGCATAGAATTATTTTTAAAAGGGTTACTTTGTAATATGTTAGTCTGTTTAGCAGTATGGTGTGCTATTAAATTAAAGGAAGAAACGGCCAAACTTATAATGATTTTTTGGTGTCTATTTGCATTTATAACTACAGGATTCGAACATAGTGTTGCGAATATGACTTTGCTTACAACGGCACTAATGATTCCTCACACCGCAGCGATTTCTATAGGAGGATTAGCGCACAACTTAATTTGGGTTACCCTAGGCAACTTTGTAGGTGGAGCTGTATTTATTGGAGCAGCATATTGGTACGTATCAAAAGAGAAATAAAACAATAAAAATATATATTATTAAAGCTAGGATTAATTAAGGCAAGTAATATATAACTTCTTTTTTGTATAATTTTAAAATTTATTGCTATATAATAAGAATATTAGTATTTTTATAATAATTAGATTGTAAAATGAAATCATAAGGAGAAGTTAAGATGACACAAATAACGCTTAGGCAATTAAAAGACCTTCCTTTATTTAAATGTGTTGAAGATAGAACTTTGGATTTAATAAGAGAGAGTGTTATAATAAAAAAATTGAAAAAATCACAAATGTTGTTTGCCGAAAGAGAAATCACAGATAATATATATATAGTGCTAGAGGGAAAGGTAACTATGTACAGAGTATCTGAAAAGGGTCAAAAGAGAGTTATCTATATCCTAAACAAAGGTGAGATTATAAACGAGGTCAATTTTGACAATTTTACGACATCTATTAATTGTGAAGGGTTTGAAGATAGTGAAATTATAAGCATATCAAAAGTAGACTTATTAAATATTATGAAACAGGATTTTAAGCTTACAGAGATTATATTAAACTCTATGAGTAAAAAAATAAGAAGAGTGTATAGACAAATTAAGAACACAGTTCCTACTAAAATGGACAAAAGGGTAGCCGCAAAGCTTTGGAAGCTATCTAAAGATTATGGTGTAGAAACAGAAGATGGCGTTTTAATAGATATTAAAATAAACATAACTTATTTAGCAGATATGTTAGGTAGATCTCGCGAAACTATTTCAAGGGCAGTAAAAGAGCTTGAAAACATGGATATGGTTAGAATAAAATATAGAAAATTCATAGTTAATAGAGAAAAGTTAAGCCGATACTTTAAAGGTATGTGATGAAAATCACATACTTTTTTTGTGGTTTAAAATACAATATGCATAGTTAGTTATAAATTTAATTTTTATAGGAACTAACTAACAAAGTTAATTAATTAACAATATTTAGCGATTAGGTAAAATTTATTATAATGGAAGGTGTGCATTTATGGGCTTTAAGTTGAAAATAGAGAAGTTTGATGAGTATCTTGAAACATTGCGACATGAATATAAGGTGTATGCACCAGTAGTGCTCAAGGGAAAAGGAACTTTTGCGGACACAGATACTGTTAGGTATAAGGAAATAAAGAGTATAAGGGAAGTAGAGTTTGATTTAAAATCTAGTTTTTCTCCTAAAGAAATAATATTGCCAATTACTCAAACATTATTTTACTTTACTGAAAATGATTGCGTAGAGCCAAAATGCGACGAGAAGAAAATATTAATATTCTTAAGAAGTTGTGATATTCATGCTATAAAGAGGTTAGATGAAGTTTACCTAAGAAATGGAAATGAGGATTATTATTATAAGGTTTTAAGAGATAAAATTAAATTTGTACTTATGGGTTGTAGTGAAAGTTTTGAAAATTGTTTTTGCGCAAGTATGGGATCGAATATGATAGAAGACTATGATATGTACACTAAAATTCAAGCTGATGAGGTCTTTGTGAATTGTAAATCCGAAGAACTGATGAATTACTTTAACATAGATAAACCTAGTAACTTCGTGGTAGAGCCTGAATTTGTTTTGACTAATGAAGTAAAGGTCACTATACCTGAAAACTTAGATCAAAGAATTTTTAAATCAAAAATGTGGGATGAATATTCTTCAAGATGCATCGCTTGTGGCAGGTGTAATTTTGTCTGTGGTACTTGTTCTTGTTTTACTACGCAAGACATTTTCTATAAAGAAAATAAAAACGTAGGAGAAAGAAGGCGTGTTTGGGCATCTTGCCATGTAGATGGATACAGTGACATGGCAGGCGGACATGGATTTAGACAAGATAAAAAAGACAGAATGAGATTCAAAATTATGCACAAGGTATATGATTTTAAAAAGAGAGCGGGATATCATATGTGCATAGGTTGTGGTAGATGTGATGATATATGTCCTGAATATATATCTTTCTCAAATTGTGTAAACAAATTAAATAAAGCAATGGATGAGGTGGAATAAATGAAAAATATATACATGCCTTTTAAATCTAAGATACTTAATATAAGTAAGCATACAGAAACGGATTATACATTTAGAATGGAGTTCGAAGGTGTTGTAAAGCCGGGTCAATTTTTTGAAGTATCCATACCAAAATTTGGAGAATCACCTATATCTGTTAGTGAGATAGGGGAGGGTTATGTAGATTTTACAATAAGACGTGTCGGCACTGTTACAGATGTAATTCATAGTTTTTTTATAGGAGGAACCTTGTTTTTAAGAGGGCCTTATGGAAATGGATTTGATGTTAACCTTTATAAAAATAAAGAAGTTATTGTAGCTGCTGGGGGAACTGGACTGGCACCAGTAAAAGGGATAGTAGATTATTTTGCGAAAAATCCAAAGGAATGCACGGGCTTTAATTTAATGGCAGGTTTTAAGTCACCTAGTGACATCCTATTCAAAGAAAATTTCAAAGTTTGGGAAAAGAGTATTAATGTGACGTTAACTGTAGACAGTGCTGATGACGGCTATACTGGAACTGTAGGACTCATAACAAAATATATTGCAGATATTCAAGTTGTGAATATGGATGAAGTACAAGTTATTGTAGTAGGACCACCAATGATGCTTAAGTTTACAGTAGCTGGGTTTATAAAAAAAGGAGTAAAAGAAAAAAATATATGGGTATCTTATGAGCGAAAGATGTGTTGTGGAGTTGGGAAATGTGGACACTGCAGAATTGATGATACGTATATATGTTTAGATGGGCCTGTTTTTAACTATTTGGATGCAGTTCATCTAGTAGATTAAGGGGGAGAATTTAATGGATATAAATACTAAATTGCTCAAGAAAAATGCATACAGAATAACTAAAAAAAGAGGTAAAACAGCTATAAGAATAAGGGTGCCTGGTGGACATATAGAAGCCAAACATTTAGAAGTTTTGCAAAGAGTAGCAGAAACTTATGGAGATGGAAATATTCATATAACTATAAGACAGGGTTTTGAAATACCCAATATTGATATAGATAAAATACCAGAAGTTAATAAGATGATTCAATCAGTTATAGAAGGCCTCGATATAAATCAGATTTCAGAAAATACAGGATACTTGTCTGCAGGTACTAGAAATGTGTCCGCCTGTATAGGGGCAAATGTCTGTCCTTTTGCAAATTATAATACTACAGACTTTGCCAAGAAGATTGAAAAAGAAATATTTCCCAATGATTATCATGTGAAAGTAGCTTTAACGGGTTGTCCTAATGATTGTATAAAGGCTAGAATACAAGATTTTGGGATCATAGGAATGACAGAGCCCCAATATGAATCTTATAGATGCATCAGTTGTAAATCCTGTGTAACTAACTGTAAAAAAAGAGTTACTGGTGCACTTAAAATGGAAAACTTTAAAGTAGTACGCGACCATGACAAGTGTATTGGATGTGGAGAATGCATAGGCAAATGCCCAACTAGTTGCTGGAGCAGAAGTTATGAAAAATATTATAAACTTGTGATAATGGGTAGGACTGGCAAGAAAAATCCTAGGCTGGCTCAAGATTTTGTAACTTGGGTGGACGAGGAAAGTATAATTAAAATAATAAAAAACACATATTCATATATAGATAAGTATATGGATGGAAATGCTCCAGGTGGAAAAGAACATATAGGGTATATTGTTGATAGAACAGGATATCCAGTGTTTAAGGAATGGGTTTTAAAAGACGTGACTTTAGGCGAGAAAGCAGAGGTTAAGCAATATATTAACTGGTAATAATAAAAAGTGTGTAGTAACTGTCCGGTGAGTGCCATAACAGTTGAGTAAACATTAATATTAGGAAGTGCCTTGTGAAATCAAGATTATTTATAAGGGTTGGCATCAGCTTAGGCTGGTGCTATTTTTTTTAGGTGGAAATCTTATTTTAAAGACATTTATATAAATAGGGATTAAAAGGTTTACATACGATCAATAAGTGAAAACTTGTTGAAATTACCAAATTAAGCAGTATAATAAATTACATAAACAGATAAAAAATACATCCAAGGGGAGGGTACGATGGAAAATTTAGAAAGTATAATATCAATTAAAGATTTACAAATGAGCTATGGGAGTAAAAAGGTGCTTAACGGGATAAATTTAGAAATTCCTAGAGGGCAGATAATCGGATATATAGGGACTAATGGCGCTGGTAAAAGTACAACTATAAAGATAATGCTTGGGATATTAGAAGGATACTCGGGAAAAGTAGAAATATTAGGACAAGATATAAGTAATGGAAGTATAGAGTATAAAAAGAAAATAGGTTATGTTCCAGAGCTTGCAGATATATATGAAAACTTAACTGCTTATGAGTATGTAAGCTTTTTAGGTGGAATATATGGATTAGAAGAGAAAAAGCTTATCGAGAGAGT
>DAVZGU010000112.1:0-6228 GCA_052274215.1 Clostridium sp.
AATTCGGAAAGAACACCCATGATTTTAATTATGGGTGTTATTTTTGACATATCCTTTGAAAATTGTAATAATTAGGTTATAATAAAACATAGGCAAATGATAAAAAGTCCATATACAGCATATAATATTAGGTTATCATCGGATAAACGTTACAAATATAAATATAATTAAAAGAATTCTAAAATAAAAAGGATTTTTTTAATTTTTATAGAATACATATTGCGAAGCAATAATATTGCTTCATTAATTAATTAATTACTTAGGGGAGGAATTTATCATGAATAAAAGAAAGATAGTTGCAGTACTTACATCAATGGCAGTAGTTACAACATTGTTTGTTGGCTGTGGAACTAAGAAGGAAGCAGTAAAAAGCACGCCAAAAAGTACTGTCATTATAGGGCTTTCTACTGATGAAGGTGGATTAAACGATAAGGCATTTAACCAATCAGCAGATGAAGGGGTTAAAAAGGCACGAGATGAAGACGGTTTCACGTACCATGCTCTTGAATCTCAAAAGAAAGAGGATTATGCAGCAAATTTAGAATCATTAGTTGAAGAGAATTCAAAGCTAACTTTTGGTATTGGATATCAAATTGCAGATGCAATGACAGAGGTTGCTAAAACTCATACTGATAAAAACTTTGCAATTGTAGACTCAGTTGTTAATCTTCCAAACGTAGCATCAATTACTTTTAAAGAACAAGAAGGATCTTTCTTAATGGGAGTAATTGCTGGAAAAATGACTAAAACTAATAAAATAGGATTTATTGGTGGAAAAGATAATGAGTTAATAAACAGATTTGAAGTTGGGTTTGCAGCTGGTGTTAAAGCAGTTAATCCAGAAGCTGCAAAAGGCTTATTGAGCACAGATGGTAAGAGTGCAGGAACAACTGTAAAATATGCAGATAGTTTCAATGATTCAGCAAAAGGTTATGAATTATCTAAATCATTATATCAAGGCGGTTGCGACGTAATTTATCATGCAGCAGCTGGAGTTGGTCTTGGTTTATTTAAAGCGGCTAAAGAATTAAAAGATGGTGGAAAAACAGTTTGGGCTATAGGAGTTGATATGGATCAATCTTTAACAGTTCCACAGTATTCTGATATTATACTTTCAAGTATGATAAAAAGAGTTGATACAGCAACTTACAATGAAGCTAAAGCTCAAGTTAAAAATCAATTTAAAGGTGGTACAGTTACTAATCTTGGGTTAAAAGAAAAAGGCGTAGGAATAGCTGATACATCTAATAAAAACGTACCAAAAGATGTTTTAGATGAAGTTAAAAAATATGAAGATAAAGTTATAGCTGGAAAAATAGTTGTTCCAGTAAATAGACAAGGCGCAAAGGATTTTAAATAAAAATTAATAAATAAAAATTTTCATTTACTGATTTATGGTCTTTAGTATACAATAGGAGCTAGATGTGTTACATCTAGCTCTTTCTAAGAATAATGAAAAATTTGGGCGCAGGTGATGTCAGCACCGAAGGGTGATGATTAATCTTTTTAAGGAGGAAATCCAATGGAAAAGGTAATTGAAATGAAGGGCATAACAAAGATTTTTCCAGGAACCATTGCCAATGATAATATAAATTTTGAACTATTAAAAGGCGAAACACATGTTCTTCTTGGCGAAAATGGTGCAGGAAAAACGACCCTTATGAACATTCTCTATGGTCTATATAAACAAGAAAAAGGCGAGATTTATGTAAACGGTAACCTAGTGAATATATCTACTCCAAATGATGCTATAAAATTAGGCATAGGAATGGTTCATCAACATTTTATGCTTGTACATAATTTTACGGTTACAGAAAATATTGTATTAGGTATTGAACCTAAAAAAGGATTCAAAATTGATATGGGCAAAGCGATACATGATGTTAAAGAAATTTCAGAAAGGTACGGTTTCAAAATAGACCCAAGCGCGGTTATAGAAGATATTTCTGTAGGCCAACAACAAAGGGTAGAGATATTAAAGGCATTATATAGAGGTGCACAAATTTTAATACTAGATGAACCTACAGCAGTTTTAACACCAAAGGAAATTGAGGAACTCGGAATCATAATTGGAAATCTTGAAAAAGAAGGGAAATCTGTAATACTGATAACTCATAAATTAAAAGAAGTTATGAGTATGAGTGATAGAGTTACTATAATTAGGCGAGGTGCAGTAACTGGCACAGTAAAGACTAAAGAAACAAGTATAGACGAATTAGCGCAGCTTATGGTAGGTAGAAAAGTTAATCTAACTGTAGAGAAAAAACCTGCTAAAATTCGCGGCGAAATATTAAAAATTGAAAATCTTTGTGCGAGTGATCACAGAGGATTACCTGCAGTGCAAAATTTAAACTTAACAGTGTATGGTGGAGAAATTCTTGGTATAGCTGGTGTTGATGGAAATGGTCAATCTCAATTTTTAGAAGTTTTAACTGGACTTCGAAAGCCTAAGAGTGGAAGCATTATGATAAATGGTAAAAATACATATGGTAAGTCACCAAGAGATATTATGTCAGTAGGTGTTGGCCATATACCAGAAGATAGACACAAAAGAGGGCTTATATTAGATTACTCTCTATTTGAAAACTCAGTGCTCGGAATTCATAAAAATGCACCCTTCAGTAAAGGCATAGTTATGAATTACAAAGAAATTAGAAAACACTGCGATGAGCTTATTCGCGAATTTGATATTAGAACTCCAAATGCAGATGTAAATGCGGAATCGCTATCAGGTGGTAATCAACAAAAACTTATAGCAGCTAGAGAAATTTCAAAAGATCCGGAATTGTTAATAGCAGCACAACCTACGAGAGGTCTTGATGTTGGTGCAATTGAATATATTCACAAAAGATTAGTTGTAGAACGTGATAAGGGTAAGGCGGTTTTATTAGTATCATTAGAACTTGATGAAATAATGGCATTATCAGATAGAATAGCCGTAATGTATGATGGCAGAATAGTAGATATACTCGATAGAGAAGATGCCACAGAGAAAAAACTTGGTATACTTATGGCTGGTGGCAGCCTAAATAAAACACTGGAAGGAGCTAAAGATAATGAATAAAGTAGAAAATGAAAATAGTAATTTTGTAAGTATAGTAAAAAATATCCTTAAAACACTTGCTTTTCCTTTGTTTTCTATAATTGTTTCTATATTTGTTGCTGTGTTCTTTGTAATGTGGGCAAAAGGATATTCTATATTACAATACTTTTCAGCTTTAGGTGATTTATTTGGACTTATATATAAAGGTGGGTTTGGTAATACGAGAGTAACCTTCGTTACGCTGTCAGAAGTTACTCCATTAATATTTACAGGAGTTGCAAATGCTGTAGCATTTAAATGTGGATTATTTAATATAGGTGTTGCTGGTCAATTTATACTTGGAATGATGGCAGCAGCTGTTGTTGGAACATTGCCAGGACTAAATCCTGTAATTCATATACTTTTAATTATTTTAGCAGGGCTTTTAGCCGGAGGAATATGGGGAGCAATCCCGGGATATTTAAAGGCTAAAGTAGGCACTCATGAAGTTATTAACACAATTATGATGAATTATATAGCTATGGCTTTAGCCAATTTTATTATTTTAAGAACTAGTTTTGGAGTGGAAGGTAAAGCAAGTACTCCTAATATAGAAAAGAGTGCAGAAATTCATAGATTTGTTAGTGGTAGTGGAGCTAATATTAGTATATTCCTTGCCATAGCAGTAGCTATTTTTATATTCTGGTTATTATGGAAAACCACTGTTGGTTACGAAATAAGGGCAGTTGGTATAAATCCACATGCTGCAGAATATGGTGGAATTAATGTAGCAAGAAATACTGTTTTGGCTATGGTGATTTCTGGTGCAATAGCAGGAGTGGGTGGGGCAACACATGTTGCAGGTGTGCTTCATAATGCAAAAGATTTCATGGCACTTCCGTCTTATGGTTTTGATGGAATCGCAGTTGCTTTACTTGCAAAGAGCAATCCTATTGGATGTATAGCATCAGCTTTATTATTTGGAACATTAAATAGTAGTTCTAGAACACTTCAATTAAATGGAATACCAAAAGAAATAGTTTATTTAATCCAAGCTATAATTATTATATTTGTAGCAACAGATTATATTGTTAAATACTTCTCTGAAAAGAAAAAGAAGGGGGCGATTACAAATGAGTAGTGTTATTTTAATTAATTTGTTTGCGCAAACTTTAAGAATAGCTACGCCTCTAATTTTTGCAGCACTTGGTGGTATATTTTCAGAAAAATCAGGTGTGGTTAATATAGGCCTTGAAGGTATGATGGTAATAGGCGCTTTCTTTGCGGTATATGGAAGTTACACAACTGGAAGTCCAGTAATGGGAATACTTTTTGGAGTGATAGCTGGTGGTGTTTTGGGCTTAATACATGCTGTGCTAAGCATACACTTGCGTGCAGATCAAGTAATCTCAGGTACTGCTATAAATCTTTTTTCTACGGCCCTTGCGAGTTTCTTAATATTTAAGTTATTTGATGGTAAAGGTGGCCAAACAGATATAGTAACAGGGCTTTCATATAACATACCGGATTGGATTAAAAATATACCGATAATAGGTAATTTAATATCCCAGCTAAATTGGTTTGTAATACTTGCGATTGTTTTAGTATTTGTTTCGCATTATGTACTATATAAAACACCTTTAGGACTTAGAATTAGAGCTGTAGGAGAACATCCAAAGGCGGCTGATACTTTAGGAATAAATGTTTATAAAGTAAGATATTTATGTGTTATTTTATCAGGAATGCTAGCGGGGCTCGGTGGAGCAGCATTATCCCTGGGAATAACACCACTTTATAGAGAAGGAATGGTTGCAGGACGTGGATTTATTGCATTAGCAGCTGTTATTTTCGGTAATTGGCAACCTTTCGGAGCGCTTGGGGCTAGTTTGTTATTTGCCTTTGGTAGTGCATTTAATATTTTTGCACAGGGACTTAGCTGGAATTTACCGACAGAAGTATATGATGTTATTCCATATGTACTTACCATGGTTGCACTTGCAGGATTCGTTGGAAAAACAACAGGACCCCTCGCTAGTGGTAAACCGTACATTAAAGGATCCAGATAATATTTTAAAAATAAAAAATCTTAGCTTACGATTTCTGCTGTTGTAGAAATTTATGCTGAGATTTTTTAGTTTTAGTCCTAGCTTAATGTATAATCTATCTGAGCTATGTTATAATATTTATATGATAGGTACATGAAAATAAATAGCAAGCCAAAGATGAGGTGATAGATAAAATGAACATTAATTTTGGTTTAAATTTGATTCAAGAACAAAAATTAATAATGACTCAAGAAATGCAGATGTCTGTTAAACTTCTTCAAATGTCAGCAGGCGAGCTGGGGCAATATGTAAATAAAGAGATGCAAGAGAATCCAGTGCTGGAGGAAAAAGACTTGCAAAGCCACAAAAGTAATAATAATGATGTATTTAATTATAAAGAAATAATTAAATATCTTGATAAGGATGATTATAAAGTAAAGAACTATGCTGCAAAGAATGAAAATGAGGAGATTTCTCCATTTTATTATATTGCAGAGGAAAAATCTCTTAAAGATTATCTTAAGGAACAAATAGGAGAACTAACGGAGCAGTATGAAATTTTAGATATATGCAAATATATGGTGGAGAACTTAGATACTAAAGGTTATTTATCGGAAGATTTATCTGATATATGTAGGGAGCTCGGAATAACAAATGGGAATGCTGAAATTGCACTTGAAATTTTCCAATCTTTAGAGCCTCAAGGAATTGGAGCTAGGAACCTAAGTGAATGCTTAAGGATTCAATTACATAATCTGGGGATAGATGATGAAAATATTTATAAAATTATTGATAATTATTTAGAATTATTGGCAGAAAATAAATATAATGATATAGCTAAAGAACTAAATGTTAAAATTTCTGAGGTTCAAAAGTATGGAGATATAATAAAAACTTTAGAGCCTAAGCCGTCAAGAGGATTTTATACTGGTGAGACGGTTAAATATATTGTGCCTGATGCTTATATTAATAAGATTGATGACCAATATTTTATTTCTATGAATGAAGATGTACTTCCTAAATTGAATATAAATAGTTTGTATAAGGAAATTATTAAAAATGAAAAGGATATAGAAGCTGTAGAATATGTGAAAGATAAAATTAATAGCGCAATGTTTCTTATTAAAAGTATTGAACAAAGAAAGAACACTGTGTATAGTG
>DAVZGU010000113.1:0-6212 GCA_052274215.1 Clostridium sp.
GTACTCTTATAATAAGCTCTGTGCCTAAGGTAGCTATTTTTTTAGCGTTTCTAACTATTATTTCATTACTTGCATGAACATGTTTTTTATGTTTTTCATCATCTAAATGTTTTATATCTAAAAGCACTAAATCAACCAAAGGAATTATCTTATCTATTGTCTCTTCACTAGCATAGCCTGTAGTTTCTATTGCAGTATGCCATCCCATTGACTTGCAAGCTTTTAAAAGTTCAATTGCAAATTCTGGTTGCATAAGCAATTCTCCTCCAGATAATGTAACTCCACCTCCAGAACGTCTGAACTGAATAGTTTCTTTCTTTAGTTCAGTCATTACCTTCTCTACAGTAGTTTCTTCTCCAGATTTGACAATACCTCCTGGATAACAATTTTCAGCACAAAGCCCACAACTTGTGCACTTTTCTCTGTCTATTCTTCCAGGTCTTAGCATATCAATTGCACCTACTGGACAATTTTTTTCACATTTTCCACACTCAATACAATTTTTTTCATTAAACATAATTTGAACTAATGGATCTTGTGATTCTGGATTACTACACCAATCACATTTTAAAGGACATCCTTTAAAAAATACTATTGTCCTAATCCCAGGTCCATCATGAATAGAAAAGCGTTGCATATTAAAAATTTTGCCTTTTTGCTTATAATTAATTCTTCTTATCGGCATCTGCTTTTCCTCCTTTTTAGAAAGTTTGTTCAGTTCTCTTTATAATATCATCTTGAATTGCTTTATCTAATGTTATAAATTGCGCACTATAACCGGCAACACGTACTACTAAATCTCTATACTTACTTGGATCTTTTTGTGCTTCAACAAGAGTTTTCTTATCTATTATATTGAATTGTACATGCATACCCTTTTGATCGAAAAAGCTTCTAACAAGTGCTGCTAAATTATTTAATCCAGTACTTCCTTGAATTGAACCTGGATGGAATTTTTGATTTAATAAAGTACCATTAGATGCAATAAAATGATCTAATTTAGCTACTGAATTTATAGCAGCAGTTGGTCCATTACTATCCGCTCCTCTAACTGGAGATACACCATCAGCTAATGCTTCATGTGCTTTTCTACCATCTGGAGTTGCTCCAATAAGATCACCAAATAGGATGTTAATTGCTGCTGGATATAATCCCGCATGGAAATTACCGCCTCTTGGATTTTTATGTTTTGCAACTTCTTTGCAATAAATGTATGCTCCAAGCCTTGCTAATTCATCAACTTCATCAATATCATTACCAAACTTAGGTGCTCTATGAATTAACATTTGTCTTATATCTTCAAAGTCTAACTTTGAATTTGAATCTTCTTCACCAAAGTTAGTGTCTAAAGCTTCTTTTAATTCTTGTAAAGTTATCTTTTTATCATCAAATACAAGCTTTTTAATAGCTGCAAAAGAATCTCCTACATTTGCAACACCAACACCTTGTGGTCCTGTAAAGTTATAATGTGCTCCACCTTCTTGAAGTGATTTACCATCTGTTATACAGTCATCAACCATACATGATAGGAAAGGTAATGGAGCTCTTTCTGCATGAGCAAGATCAATAGAATTGTCTGCCACTGATAATTGATAAACAAAGTATTCCATTTGTTTTGTATAAGCTTCAATAATTTCTTCAATAGACTTAAACTGCGTAAATTCTCCAGTCTTAGGTCCTATTTGTTTTCCATTACTCATACCATTATTTATAGTTACGATTAATAGTCTTGCTAAATTAAAGAAACCTGAATCATGCCATCCTTCTGTTTTACCTGGTTTTTGAGGTTCAACGCAGCCTATAATTCCATATTCTCTAGCATCTTCAATTGTTAATCCATTACTAACTAATGCAGTAACTACAACCTCATCATTATAAAATGCTGGCATACCCGTGCCTAATCTGCTTAACTCACAAGATCTTAATAAAAATTCATCTGGAGTTTTGTTCCATATCCTTACTGAGAATGAAGGTGCTGCTAATCTTACATGAGCTGTAGCATCTATGCACATGTATGATAAATCATTTGTAGCATCTTTTCCTTCTCTATCTTGTCCACCTACAATTAGGTTTTGAAACAATGGATATCCACCAAATGCCCTTGTTGATACTTCATCACGAACTTTGTTAATATCATTTAATTTAACCCATACACAATCAATAAGTTCCTGAATTGCATCTATGTCAAATTTTCCTGAATTTAATTCTATTTCATAATATGGATACATATATTGATCAAATCTTGTTGGAGAAATAGAATGTCCATTTGATTCTATATTTATAACTGCATGTACAAACCAGAATGATTGGCAAGCTTCATAAAAATTAGTTGCTCCATTTTCAGGTACTGTTTCACAGTTTTTAGCTATTTGTAATAATTCTTTAGCACGCACATCATTAGATTCTTTTGAAGCCATTTCTCTAGCGAGTTTTGCATATCTATGTGCATAATTGATTACTGCTTTGCAAGAACCTATGATAGATTCCCAAAATAGTTTTTGCTTAATATAAGCTGGATTTTCTTTATCAGCTGCCTCAATTGCACATTCAACTTCTTCAATAATTCCTTTATATCCTTTAGCTAAAACCTTAGCGTAATCTACAGATACATGTCCTACTCCATTAAGATAATAGTTGGCAACTGTAAATACATTTTCATTAATTGCGTCAATAGTTTCTGGATACATATATGAAGTAGCAAGTTCATTAGTAGTTTTGCCTTCCCAATAATTAAATACTTCTGTAAGCTGTTCTTTTGCCTTTTCAGTAATTTGGAATGAATCACCTTTTCTCTTTCCTATTGTTTCAAATTCATCTTTAATCCACTTATTTGAGAATTCAGGAAAAATTTGAGCTGATCTTGCTTCTTGAGTCAAACTTCCGACTACTAGCTCTTCATCTCTTATAATAATAGGAATCTCATTTAATATCTTTTCAAGTGCTCTAGCCCTACGAACTACTGCAGGTTGTCCTTCTGTCTCCTTGAATGATTCTGTTATTAATAACGCTCTATCAACTTCAATACATGGAACTGATGAAAGTATTTGTTCCTTTAATGCTACTATCCTCTTTGTTGGTTTACTAAATCCATCTTGTAGAACATACATATTAAAACTTCCTCTCTTAAAATAATTTTTTATTAATTAATCCATATTTTATCTTTTTAAATAAGAATTTGTTAAATTTATAACTATCAAAGGTATATATAATTTATAATATGTCCTCGATGGTTGCATCGAGGACATATTATAATTATTGTAACTTATATTTTCATTTATATTAAAATGCTGATTTAAATAATTCCATAATATCTTTCTTGTTTCCTTTTCTTGGGTTACTGAATGCATTACCATCTTTTAATGCCCATTCAGCCATATATTCGATGTCTTCTTCTTTAGCTCCTTGTGATCTTAAGTTAGCTGGAATTCCAACATCATTTGCAAGTCTAAACATAGCATCGATAGATTTCTGAGCTGCATCTAGTACTGAAAGTCCTTGTATGTTTTCACCCATGAATTCTGCTATATCAGCAAATTTCTGTGGATTTGAAATAACATTCCATTTTTCAACGAATGGAAGTAATATAGCGTTAGCTACTCCATGAGGCATATCATAAAGTCCACCTAATTGATGAGCCATTGCATGTACATAACCTAAGTTAGCATTATTGAATGCCATACCAGCAAGCAGTGAAGCATAACACATATTTTCTCTAGCTACTAAGTTTTCGCCTAGTGCATAAGCTTGTCGTAAGTTGTTTGATATTAATTTAATAGCTTGGATAGCAGCCGCATCTGTAACAGGATTAGCATCCTTTGAAACGTATGCTTCTATCGCATGAGTCAAAGCATCCATACCAGTTGCAGCTGTAAGTCCTGCAGGCATTCCAACCATTGTTAATGGGTCATTGATTGAAACTGATGGTAGGTTTCTCCAACTAACTATAACAAATTTAATATTAGTTTTAGTATTTGTTATAACGCAGTGACGAGTAACTTCACTACCTGTTCCAGCTGTAGTATTAACAGCAATAATTGGAGGAAGTGGATTTGCAAGAGTTTCTATACCTGCATAGTCAACTAATTCTCCTGGATGGGTTGCTAATATACCGATACCTTTACCGCAGTCATGTGAGCTTCCGCCACCAACTGTAATAATCATGTCACATTTTTCATCCTTGAATGCTTTTACGCCTGCAATTGCGTTTTTATCCTTAGGATTTGGTTCAACATCATCATAGAATACAAAGCTAATTCCTACTTCCTTTAATGAAGCTTCAACTTGTTCTACTGCACCGCCCGGAAGACTACGAAGAAACTTATCAGTAACTATTAACGCTTTTTTTCCACCTAAAATTTTAGCTCTTTCGCCTACTACTTTTACAGCTCCTGCTCCCATAAAGTTAACCGCTGGTGCTAAATAATCATACATTCTCATTTATTATTCCTCCTTAGTTTTTTGAACATTATAATTTGTTGAATTGTAGCTTAAACTCTATTTTTAAGGTGATATTAACGTTTTCTTAATTGTTAATACAGCCCTTGTTAATTTACTAACTATCTAAAGTATAAGCCTGTCTAATTAAAATTTCATTGAAAATTATTGCATTCTTGTGGAAAAACATTGTTCACTTTATGTAAATTTCTACAGTAATTTGTCGCATTCAGTGTTTTACATAAAAAAAATAGCACTAATTTAGTCTAGTGCTATTTTTCTACATTATATTCATTTCTATAAACGGCCGGGGTTACCCCTTCAATTTTTTTAAATACTTTTATAAAATAACCACAATCCTCAAACCCTAAATCCAATGCTAAATTGCTTATTGGAACATCAGAGGCCTCAAGCAACTCTTTAGCTTTTTTAATTCTAACTTTATTTATATAACTCGAGAAATTTTCCCCAATGCCTTTTTTAAAAAGCTTACTAAAATAGCTAGGACTAATGTTACACAGGTCTGCCATGCCATTAAGGGTAATTGCGTACCTATAGTTCTTTTGTATATAATCTAATGCTGATTTTAAAATAACATTGCATTTATTCTCACATTTTATATTATTTCCATCTTCACTAAGATCTAAGTTAACATTATTCTTTAAATTTTCTTCCACTGTTTTCACTTTATTAGCCTTTTCTAAAGCTAAATTTGTTGCCTTAAATGAACCCATAGTTAAAATTTTGTCATTAAATTTATTTGAATTTATTTTTAATAAAGCTTCTTCTACAATATAGTTGCTAATATGGAAAATCATATTAGCAACAGATTTAACCCTATCCAAAGTTATAATAGGTAACTTTTCATATAAAACTTTAAGTTCGGTTTCTTTTTCCAATTCCATCTTAAAATATTTATTGTTAACTATTTGTTCTAAATTTTCCTTTTCTTTATCTTTAACAATAACTTGTCCTGCCATTACCGCGCCAAAGTATTGTCCATCTACTATAATAGGAATTGCAAGATCTATTATCCCTACATGACATATATATATATATGGTTGTTGTAATCTAGCAGCCTCTAGTCCACCTCTAGAGTCACATTTTTCACAAAGCTGGCTTAAGTCTAGATGTGATCTTATAAATTCACAAAATTCACTACACTTACTATGTGTAGTAATCCTTTTTCCTTTATAATCAACCGTCACCATAGCAATACCTGCTACCTCCGCTATATTATCCTGAATTTTTTGAAAGTTATCCACATTAATAATATTATCTAGATGTAACAAACCATTCTGCAAAATACTCCTCCATTCATTTGTAAAGGTATTATAATTAAATCATCACCTGCGGTGCTATTTTCACGACTATTTTTCTATATAAACAATATTACCATCAAAAACAAAAAAACAAAAGCTAATTTTCATTAATTAATCCGGATTTTTTTATAAATTTATTTATAGGTAGTTCCCCTAAATCAGATCCATGCTTTACACACAAAAAAATAATGGTAAGCACTAAATGCCTACCATCATACTCAACCATTGCCTCTTTTAAGTCATCTCCTGGGTCTCTTAAATGTCGTTAAATTTTTTTCTCCTCAATAAATGAAGCCAATTCTTTGTTAAATCTGTCTTTCTCATCATAGAATAATGCATGACCACTGAATTCAAATGGTACAAGCTTAGAATTTTTAATACCTTGTCTTTGTGCCTGCGCTAATGGGAAGAGGCAAACTTTGTCATGAATACCATGAAGAATTAAAGTTGGAACAC
>DAVZGU010000114.1:0-6151 GCA_052274215.1 Clostridium sp.
TCTCAAATTTAACTTTAGATGACGGTACGAAGCTTCCACTACTTGCTTCAACTGATTTTTATATTGTTAAATCTAAAAATCCAACTTTAACTCCAACTATTAAAACTGAGGAAAAGAAAATAAACCTTTCACCAATTAAGAAAGGTGATCTAATAAGTAACGCTACAATTACTTATGGTAAAGATTCTTATGATTTAGATTTGACTAGCGGAATAAATTATGCTAAAAAGAACGTTCAAACCCATTCACTCTCAACAAACACAATAAATGCACTAAAATATCTTGCACTTGCCTTAGCACTATTGTTGTTTGTTATAATTGTAAAAAAAAAGAAAAGAAAAATAGGAAAAAGGAGAAACCGAATGGAAGGTCTTCCTAGACACTTTAAATATTAAAGCATAATATAAAAAAGCACCAAGTATAAACTATTAATCTAGTTTATACTTGGTGCTTTTTTATATGTCACTTTCAGTTTTAAGTTTACTTACCAAATTCGCTATATCATCTGGAAGATTTGACTTAAGTATAAGTTTCTCGCCAGTTCTTGGATGTGGAATAATTAATTTATAGGCGTGAAGTGCCTGCCTGTCAATATAGTGGCTTTCACACTCTCCATAAAGGCTATCTCCATAAAGTGGATGACCAATATGACTTAAATGAACACGAATTTGATGTGTTCTACCAGTTTCCAAAGTCACTTTTAACAAATCAGCATTTTTAAAAGACTCAATAACTTCATAATGAGTTATACTTCTTTGTCCATCTTCCCAAACTTCTCTCCTTGCACTTTCTTTATCGGGGTTTCCAATAGGCAAATCAATAGTACCTGTCTTATTTTCCATATTGCCATGTACAACAGCCATATAACTCTTCTCGAAAGTTTTGCTATGCATGTCGCTTTCCTGCATGTCTCTTACCTGCAAATCACTGCTATGCATATCTCTAGCTAACGCCATATGTGAAAATTGATTTTTTGCAATTATTATAAGACCTGAAGTATCCCTATCTAATCTACTAACTAATCTAACAATGCATTTTTCATCTCTTTCTTTAAAATAATACAAAACCCCATTAGCAAGAGTACCGTAAGGATAACCTCTAGTTGGGTGAACTACTATTCCTGGACTCTTATTTACAACAATAAGGTCTATATCATCATATACCACATCTATATCCATCTTCTCCGGTTCGATGTTTTGATGTTCGTCTTTTTTCATATCAATTTCTATTTTATCATCTGAATTTATCCTAAGATTCAACTTAGCTACTTTATCATTCACCCTTATTTTTCCACTAAGTCCTGAGCTTTTTATAAATCTGCCAGATAAATTTTCTGTATACTTTAAATAATCTCTTATCTTTACGTCAACGATGTTTGCTCCAACTACATATGTTAATTTATCATTACTCAATAGTAATTACTTCTATTTCAACTATTGCATCCTTAGGAAGTTTTCCTACCCGAATGCAATCTCTAGCCGCTAACTTTGTGCTAATAATATATTTTCCCATTTTTTCTTCCCCTCATAATTGTATAGTATCGGTAATTTAAATCATCTCCCGGGTAGCTGAAATCTTTTTCAAAGATGTTACGTCCTTGAAAAAGATGATTACAGCTTCAAAGAAGATGCGTACATCTTTGAAAAAGATGCGTACATCTTTGAAAAAGATGATTAATGCATTAATTTATGATCTTTACCTAAGAAAACTATTATATCGAATTTTTCATCACTGGAGGATAAAAATTCAATATTGTCTATTTTAAAATCTTTCTCTAAATCATTTTTCATGTCTTTATCTCCATTATATACTAAAATCTTAGTTTTACTGGTAGCCTCACCATTTCCTGTTACCGCCTTATTATAGCCGTTTTCTACAAGATATGTTGAAAAATCACTAGCGAGTCCCGGTGTTTTAGTCCCATTGATTACCTTTATTTTAAGCTTTGACTTATCAATATTCTGCACCTGACTACCCTCTAATTTTGAAATAATCTTTTCATTTTGAGCTTCATTATATACTACATATGATACACCATGTACAGTCTTTAAATCGCCCTTAATGGTATCCATGGAGAGCTTATCATTACCAATGGTTGCAAATATGTATCCATATTTAAGTATATCATTAGCATCCATATTAGTTTCTACAGAACTCTTTATTGCTGATAAAATACTTGGAATCTTAATTACTGTAATAGGACTTTTTACTTTCTTCATAACTTTAGCAATAAACATATGCTGATTTTCTATTCTTCCTAGATCACCATTTTCAAAACCACTACCATCGGAATTTTTTCTCCACCTAAAAAATTCCTCAGCTTTTTTACCATCCAAATGAACGTTTGTGCCCTTATCAAAATGAATGCTTAAATCTTGTTCAGGATCGTCATAATCCATTTTCCTTGTTATATCAATATTTACCCCACCAATAGCATCAATTAGTTTATCAAATCCTTTATAGTCAATTTTGCCATAGTAGTCAATTTGAACACCTAATAACTTTTGTACAGCAGCAACTGCATAATCCACACCACCAATAGCATGGGCAGCATTAATTTTTTGATTTTTACCATTTATCGTAATTAAAGTATCTCTGGGGATAGAAACCAAATTAACTTTTTTATCGTTTGCATTATAATGCGCTACTATCATTGTGTCTGTCCTCTTTGGGTCGTTAGCATTTGTAGCACCTGGAGTGCCCACATCTACACCCATAACCAGTATATTGCAAGATTTTCCATCACTCTTGATTTTTTCTATATCATTCTTATTTAATTCCGATGCTAATCCTTTTTTTGATAAATCTAATGCACTATTATTAAAGCTATTTAAGTAAAAATAAATATAACCGAAAATTAACACAAGCACTGTCACAACTAAGGTACTGATAACAATTGCAAATCTTTTATAATTCACTATTTTTTTCTTTTTTTTATTATCACTCATACTCTCACCTACTATATTTACTTAATAAATAATTTCTTGCTTCTATTGTATCCGTATGCAATAATCCCTTTTGACCTATAACATATTTTATAGTATTGTCAAAAGACTTTATTACTGCTGCATCTAAATCAATGTTACTTAAACTTCTTAATTCTTCTACTCCATTAAATTTTCTTGATGGCTCAATATAATCTGCAATATAAATTATTTTCTCTAAAAGGCTCATGTTTTTTCTACCAGTAGTGTGGTAACGAATAGCATTTAAAATATCCTCATCACAAATCTCCATTACTTCTCTAGCTAGTATACTTCCAACTAGTCCGTGCAAAATTGATGGGTTCTTTAGGTATATTTCATCTAATTGTATTTCATGTTCTATAGCCAGTTTTATAAGCTCCTCATCAGTCTTATTCTTAACGCAATCATGTATTAAGCCTGCAATTCGTGCTTTTTCTATATTTTCTCCATAAATAACTGCTAGCGTTACTGCAGTTTCACTAACGTTTAAACTATGTCTTAATCTACTTTCTTTTAAATTTAATTTCAAATAATGGAGCATTTCTTTCTCATTCCACATTTAAATCCCCCTATTTATATAACTGAAGCTTATCAATAATTACCTCTACACCCTTAGGAAGAAGATAGTCAACATTCCTACCTTTTTTTATACCATCTCGAATGTTTGTTGAAGATATGTCTATAATCGGCATATTAAGAAAAATCACTTTACCATTGAACTTTTGTTCTACATGATTTTTCTGCTTTAACAATTCTTCCACTGTAAATCCTGCCCTACCATAAACCACCAACTTACAACTATTGAGTATCCTATCTACATTTTTCCAATTATCTAAATCCATTAGGCTGTCTCCACCAATTAAAAAATACCACTCTATATTAGTTTGCGATTCACTAAAAAGTTCAAGTGTTTCATAAGTATAGCTATTATCTTTTTTATTAATTTCATAATCGCTTATTTCAAAGTGGCTTTCGTGCTCTATTGCCTTTTTAACTAAATCATATCTAATTCGAGCATCTGTAATTTTTTTATTAATTTTATTCGGTGGATTTCCTGCTGGCATAAATAAAATCTTGTCTAAATGTAAATTGTATAATGCTTCATAGGCAATATGAACATGCCCTATGTGAATTGGATCAAAGGTTCCTCCAAAAATAGCCTTTTTCACTGTAACACCTTCTTTATATTATAATAAGGCACCTTCTGTAAAATAATAACACATTTTCCAATTTAGATAAAGGAAAAAGCATGTAAAATTACATGCTTTTATGGTAATTCAATTTTAGGCTTTCTTAATGATCTTTTGTACAATACACATTTACTACCAATACTTTGTATTCCTTCAGCATTTATAGCTGTGCAAATTATATCTGAAGCTTCTCTAGCAGTTATTCCACTATTATTTAAAATTTTAATTTTAACAAGCTCTCTAGATTCTAATATGTCTTCCATCTGTTTTAAAAAATTCTCTTCTATTCCAGCTTTTCCAACCTGAAATACCGGTTGTAATGGATTTGCAAGAGTTCTTAAATAACTTCTTTGTTTACTTGTAATCATAATATCCTCCTAGTTACATTCTTATAAGATAACAATTATCGTTCATTATCTTTTATAATAAGAATTCAAATTCAAACTTTTGTAGTCTTACTAAATCGCCATCTTGAATTCCTTTTGCAACTAATGCGTCAAATACTCCCTTGTTTTTTAACACTTTGTGGAAATATTTAAGAGAATCCGGTTCATTTATATTAACAGCACTTAACAATCTTTCAACAAAACTTCCTTCAACAACAAAAGTTCCTTCTTCATCAACCTCAATGGTATATGTGAATCTCTTTTGTTCTATTACGAATTTATCTTCATCGTTTATTACTAATTCTGTAACTGGGATAGTAGTTAACATTCTAGCTGCTTCTTTCATAAGTGCATCAACACCTTGATTTGTAGCTGCAGATATTTTAAATATCTTACTATCATCATATCCCAATTCATTTAATTTCTTCTTAAAGTTTTCAAATACTTCATCATCGAATAGCAAATCACTCTTATTAGCGGCTATTATTTGAGGTCTATCCCATAACTTAACGCTATATTTTTTGAGTTCTTCATTTATTTTTACAAAGTCTTCTACAGCATCTCTACCTTCAATTCCTGAAATATCAACTACATGAATAAGCATTCTAGTTCTTTCAATATGTCTTAAAAAACCTATTCCAAGACCTACTCCTTCAGCTGCACCTTCAATTATTCCTGGTATATCAGCCATAACAAAATTCTGTGCACCCTTAACACTTACTACTCCTAAATTTGGTTTTAAAGTTGTAAAGTGATAATTAGCAATCTTAGGTCTTGCTTTTGATACTACTGAAAGCAATGTTGACTTACCTACATTTGGAAAACCTAATAATCCAACATCAGCTAAGCTCTTAAGTTCAAGCTTAATCCATCTTTCTTCTCCTGGCATTCCTGGTTCAGCAAAGTTTGGTGCTTGCCTTGTAGGTGTACAAAATTTAACATTACCTTTTCCGCCTTGTCCAGCTTTGCAAACTCTATAACTTTCACCATCATGAGCTAAATCATACATTATTTTTTCTGTTTCCATGTCACGCACAATAGTCCCCATTGGAACTTTAACATACAGATCCTCTCCAGCTTTTCCATAACACTTAGAGCCAGAACCGCCTACTCCATTTTTTGCTACGAATTTTCTTGCATATGAAAAATCTAATAAAGTAGTCATACTAGCATCAACTACGAATATTACATCTCCACCCTTTCCACCGTCTCCACCATCTGGTCCACCTAGTGGTATATATTTCTCTGTTCTAAACGAAACGGCTCCACTGCCACCGTTTCCTGATTTAACAAAAATCCTGGCTGTATCAATAAACATATATTTCACCTTACCTTAGTTCATTTTCTATTTTGTTTAATTTTAATTTATTAATCCGGCACCGCAAGTATTAACATCACCTATGGTACTGAATATTAATCTATAAGCTATATTATTATCAAAAACACATTTGTAAATTCTTAAATCATTTGTTTCTGTTTCTATTTGTTGCCACTCATCCATCCAACTCATTTCGTCAGACATAGCTTCATTATTAGTAATCAGTAGACTTTCACCTAATTCATCTTCAAATATATAAATATATACAAATTTCTGATTAGTAACTTCTAG
>DAVZGU010000115.1:0-6118 GCA_052274215.1 Clostridium sp.
TACAGGAGCTAAAGTAGCCGGTCCAGTACCACTACCTACAGAAAAAGACATAATTACAGTCTTGAGAGCTCCACACAAGTATAAAGATTCAAGAGAACAATTTGAAATAAGAACTCATAAGAGACTAATAGATATAATTAGTCCATCACCTAAAACTGTTGATGCCTTAATGAGATTAGACTTACCAGCTGGTGTTGATATCGAAATAAAACTATAAGCGTACATATAAGTGCGATGAAACGTATAAGTATAATTTACTGTACGTAAGCATTAAATTAATATTACTAACTGTTATGATCACTAATGTGGTCCGCTAATAAGTAGGAGGTGTATTTTCATGAAAAAAGCAATAATGGGTAAAAAACTTGGCATGACTCAAATATTTGATGAGAATAAAAGAGTTGTTCCAGTAACAGTTGTTGAAGCAGGTCCATGTGTTGTTATTCAAAAGAAAACTATCGAAAATGATGGTTACAATGCAATTAAAGTTGGTTTTGGTGAGATAAGAGAAAAATTAGTTAACAAACCAATGCAAGGACAATTTGCAAAAGCAGGAACATCTTTAAAAAGATTCGTAAAAGAATTTAGAATGGATGATATAAGTGGGTATGAAGTAGGTCAAGAATTTAAGGCAGATATATTTGCTGCTGGAGATAAAATTGACGTATCAGGAATATCTAAGGGAAAAGGATTCCAAGGTTGTATTAAAAGATGGAATCAACATACAGGACCAATGAGTCATGGATCTAAATTCCATAGAGCTGTTGGATCAATGGGAGCATCTTCTGATCCATCAAAAACATTTAAAAATAAACGTATGCCAGGTCATATGGGTAATGTTAGTAGAACAGTAATAAACCTTGAAATAGTTAAAGTAATGCCTGAAAAGAACATTATATTAGTTAAAGGTGGAATACCAGGACCTAACAAAGGCACAGTTGTAATAAGAAATGCTGTTAAAGCGTAACTTTAAAGAAAGGAGGATGCAGAATGCTTACATTAGATTTATTTAGTAAAGAAGGACAAAAGGTTGGAGACATTCAATTAAATGAAAATATATTTGGAGTTGAAATCAACGCAGATGCTATGCATCAAGTTGTAGTAGCACAACTTGCAAATAAAAGACAAGGAACTCAATCAGCTAAAACTAGAGCTGAAGTTCGAGGCGGTGGAATAAAGCCTTGGAGACAAAAAGGAACTGGTAGAGCAAGACAAGGTTCTATAAGAGCACCACAATGGATACATGGTGGTATAGTATTTGCTCCAAAGCCAAGAGATTACCGTATGTCTGTACCGAAGACAATGAGAAGAGTTGCTTTCAAATCAGCTTTATCAGCTAAGGTAGCAGAAAATGAAATGATAGTTATAGATAGTTTAGAATTTGACTCACCAAAAACTAAAGCAATGTTAGAGGTTTTAAAAGCTTTTGATGCTAAAAAAACTTTAATAGTTGTTGAAAAGTCAGATGAAAATATCTATAAATCAGCAAGAAACATACCTGGAGTACAAGTATCACCAGTAAATAATTTGAATGTTTATGACATACTAAAGTATGAAAAATTCATAGTTACAAAGGATGCTGTATCTAAAATTGAGGAGGTGTATATATAATGAAGCTAACTAGCCATGATATTATAAGAAAACCGATAATTACTGAAAAAAGTATGGCTGTAATGGCGGAAAAAAAATACACCTTTATAGTTGATATTCATGCAAACAAAACTCAAGTTAAAAAAGCAGTAGAAGAAGTATTTGGAGTTAAAGTTGAAAATGTAAGAACACTAAGGAATATAGGTAAAACTAAAAGAGTTGGAGTTCACATTGGAAAAAGAGCTGACTTCAAAAAAGCTATTGTTACTTTAACAACAGAAAGCAAGACAATTGAGTTTTTTGATGGAATGTAATTATTAAGCAGGTATTGGCAGAGGCCAGATAAGCGAGAAAGAAGGAGGAAAGTCACATGGGAATTAAGAAATTTAGACCGACCACACCTTCAAGAAGAAATATGACTATGGCTGATTTTGCAGAAATTACAACAGATAAGCCATTAAAATCACTTCTTGTAAGCACAAAAAGATCAGGTGGTAGAAATAATCAAGGTAAAATAACTGTTCGTCACCGAGGTGGTGGAGCAAAACAAAGTTACAGACTAATAGATTTCAAGAGAACTAAAGATAATATTCCAGCAAAAGTTTCTACAATTGAGTACGATCCAAATAGATCTGCTTACATAGCTCTTGTTGCATATTCTGATGGTGAAAAAAGATACATAATTGCTCCAGTTGGATTAAAAGTTGGAGATGTAATTGTATCCGGTGCTGAATCTGATATAAAAGTTGGAAATACTCTTCCAATAATTAACATACCAATAGGTTCTACGATTCATAATATAGAACTACAGGTTGGAAAAGGTGCTCAACTTGTAAGATCAGCAGGTTCTTCAGCGCAACTTATGGCTAAAGAAGGAGAATATGCTCAAGTAAGACTACCAAGTGGTGAAGTAAGATATGTTAGAGTAAATTGTAGAGCTACTATAGGAACAGTTTCTAATGTAACTCACGGTATTGTTAACATAGGTAAAGCAGGAAGAAAAAGACACTTAGGCTTTAGACCTACAGTCAGAGGATCAGTAATGAATCCTTGCGATCATCCACATGGTGGTGGAGAAGGTAAATCTCCTATAGGTCACGCTAGTCCGATGACTCCATGGGGTAAACCGGCACTAGGATATAAAACTAGAAAAACTAAAAAATACTCTGACAAATTTATTGTCAAGGGAAAAAATAGAAAATAGTTTGAAAAGAATTTAAATTCTTTTTAAAACAATGGTTATGGTGTATGAAGGGAGGCCACAAAAATGAGTAGATCAGTTAAAAAAGGACCTTATGTACAAGAAGTTTTGTTAAGCAGAATTAACGAAATGAATAAAAATGGCGAGAAAAAAGTAATAAAGACTTGGTCAAGAAGTTCTACTATTTTCCCGCAAATGATAGGGCATACTATCGCAGTACATGATGGAAGAAAACATGTACCAGTTTATGTTTTAGAAGATATGGTAGGACATAAATTAGGCGAATTTGCGTTAACTAGAACATTTAAAGGACACATTGTTAGAGAAAAAACAAGCAGAGTAAAATAGTGTGGAAGGAGGAGACAATCATGGAGGCTAAAGCTATAGCTAAATATGTGAGAACGTCCTCAATGAAAATCGGGATTGTTCTTGATTTAATAAGAGATAAAAATGTAAATGAAGCTTTTGCTATATTACAATACACTCCAAAAAATGCAGCTGAAGTAGTAACTAAAGTACTAAAATCAGCTGTAGCAAATGCAGAGAACAATTTAAATTTAGATATCAATAGACTATACGTTGCTAAGGCTTATGCATGTCAGGGTCCAACACTTAAGAGATTTAGACCGCGTGCACAAGGAAGAGCTTATAGAATAAGAAAAAGATCTAGCCATATAACTATTATAGTTACGGAAAGATCATAAGAAGGAGGGTTTTAGCGTGGGACAAAAAGTACATCCACACGGCTTTAGGGTTGGTGTAATAAAAGACTGGAGTTCTAAATGGTATGCAGATAAAAAGAATTTTGCAGATAATCTTGTTGAAGATTTTAAGATTAGAGAATTCTTAAAAAGTAAACTTTACACAGCTGGAATTTCTAAAATTGAAATTGAAAGAGCTGCTAAAAGAGTTAAAATCAACATACACACTGCTAAACCAGGAATGGTTATCGGTAGAGGTGGCTCTGGAATTGAAGCTATAAAGTTAGACATGAAAAAAATTATAACAGATAAGAATGTTTTAATTAACATAGTAGAAGTAAAACAAGCTGAAAACAACGCTCAATTAATGGCTGAAAATGTTTCTTCGCAATTAGAAAAGAGAATTTCTTTTAGAAGAGCAATGAAACAAACAATTCAAAGAGCTATGAGATCTGGCGTAAAAGGTGTTAAAATTTCATGTGGAGGAAGACTTGGCGGAGCAGAAATAGCTAGGACTGAACACTATCATGAAGGTACAATACCATTACAAACTTTGAGAGCTGATATAGACTATGGATTTGCAGAAGCAGATACAGTATATGGTAAAATCGGTGTAAAAGTTTGGGTATATAGAGGCGAAGTTCTTCCTACAAAGAAAATCGTTAAGGAAGAAATAAAAGCGTAGAAGTGTAAGGAAGGAGGAATAAGACATGTTAATGCCTAAGAGATCTAAACATCGTAAGGTTCAACGTGGTAGAATGAGAGGAAAAGCTACAAGAGGAAACTTTATTGCATATGGTGATTATGCATTACAAGCTATGGAATGTGGCTGGGTTAAAAGTAATCAAATAGAAGCTGCCAGAGTTGCTATCAATAGAGAAGTAAAAAGAGGCGGAAAGGTTTGGATAAAAATCTTCCCTGATAAGCCAGTAACTGAAAAACCGGCTGAAACTCGTATGGGTTCTGGTAAAGGATCAGTAGAATATTGGGTAGCAGTTGTTAAACCAGGTAGAGTCTTATTTGAAATTGCAGGAGTAACAGAAGAAGCTGCTAGAGAAGCAATGAGACTTGCTTCACACAAACTTCCAATTAAAACTAAGTTTGTATCTAGAAAAGATTTTGAGGAAATGGGTGGTGAAGTCATTGAAGGCTAATGAATTAAAAGAATTAAGACAAAGTAATCCTCAAGATTTGCTAGTGAAAATGTCTGATCTAAAGGCAGAATTATTTAACCTTAGATTTCAGTTAGCTACAGGGCAACTAGAAAACCCTATGAGAATTAAACAAGTGAAAAAATCTATAGCCCAAATTAAGACCATTCTTAGGCAAGAAGAAATAAAAGCTTTTGAACAGTAAAACTGAAAGGAGGTTGCTCTTGTGGAAAGAAATAATAGAAAAACAAGAACAGGTAAAGTAGTTTCTGATAAAATGGATAAGACAATAGTTGTTGCAATTGAAACAAAGGTTCGTCACCCACTATACGGAAAAATACTTAATACAACAACAAAATTTAAAGCTCATGATGAAAAGAATGAAGCTAAAATCAATGATAAAGTTACAATTATGGAAACTAGACCATTATCTAAAGATAAAAGATGGAGAATTACTGGTATAGTTGAAAAAGCTAAATAGTATTTCGGTTTAACAACTGAAAGGAGGGTATTTGATATGATACAACAGCAATCGAAATTAAAAGTTGCAGATAATTCTGGTGCAAAAGAAATCATGTGTATTAGAGTATTAGGTGGTTCTAAGAGAAAATGGGGAAACATCAGCGATACAATAGTTGCTAGCGTAAAAAGTGCAACACCAGGTGGAGTTGTTAAAAAAGGTGAAGTAGTTAAGGCAGTTATAGTTAGATCAGTAAAAGGATTAAGAAGAGCGGATGGATCATACGTTAAATTTGATGATAATGCAGCTGTTATCATAAAAGACGACAAAACCCCAAAGGGAACTCGTATATTCGGACCTGTTGCAAGGGAGTTAAGAGATAAAGACTTCAGTAAGATCTTATCATTAGCGCCTGAAGTTCTATAAGATAGGAGGTGTCTAACATGGCAGTTAAAAAAATGCACATAAGAAAAAAAGATTCAGTAATGGTTATATCAGGTAAAGACAAAGGCAAAATAAGCGAAGTCTTAGCTGTATACCCTAAAACTGGTAAAGTTTTAGTGAAAGATGTTAGTGTAGTTACAAAACATCAAAAACCAAGCAAACAAAATATGCAAGGTGGAATAACTCACAGAGAAGCAGCTATAAATAGTTCAAAAGTTATGTTATATTGTACAAAATGCAGTAATGTAACAAGAATAAGTAGCAAAATTCTAGAAGATGGAACTAAAGTAAGAGTTTGTAAGAAATGTGGAGAAACATTTTAATTCCTGAAAGGAGGTTTAACATATGAGTTCAAGACTACAAGAAAAATATGAAAATGAAGTAGTTCAAGCGCTAATGGAAAAATTCGGTTATAAAAATATAATGGAAGTACCAAAGCTTGAAAAAATTGTTTTAAATATGGGAGTTGGAGAAGCTAAAGACAATTCTAAAGTTTTAGATGCAGCTCTTAGCGATATGCAAATTATAGCAGGTCAAAAACCAATTATAACAAGAGCAAAGAAGTCAATAG
>DAVZGU010000116.1:0-6050 GCA_052274215.1 Clostridium sp.
AAATTTAGGAAAGAATTAATCAAAGAGTGGAAAAGAAGATTTAGCAGCTGCGAAACTACAATATCAACGAATATATCGTAGTATACAAGATATTAAAAGGAGAGAAAATTTAAATGAAAAAGATAATAATTATGATTTTATCAGTATTTATGGCATTTGGAGCAACTGGATGTAGCAATAAAGAGGAATCAACCGTACCTAAAAGAGAAACTAAAGTAGAAAATAGTAATAAACAATCTTCACATTACCCTGTTACAATTACAACCTATAATTATGCTAGAGAGCCTGTTAAACTTACTTTTGAAAAATCACCAGAAAAGGTTGTTGCAGTATATCAGAATTCAATAGAAACATTATTAGCATTAGGATTGCAGGATAAAATAATTGCAGCATCTGGGTTAGATCATGATGTTAAAGATGAATATAAAAGTTCTTTCAGCAAGTTGAAGTATTATGGAAAAGCACCCGCAAAAGAGGAGGTTATTGCATTGCAACCTGATTTCATATTGAGCTGGTATTCTATATTTGGTGAAAAAAATCTTGGAGATGTAGGCTTTTGGCATGAAAGAGGAATAAATACATATATGTCACAAAACAGTGGTGTTATTAAACCAAATACGCTGCAAAATGAATATGATGATATTTTAAATATGGGTAAAATTTTCAATGTAGAGGATAGAGCTAATGAAATAGTTAATACAATGAGAAAGGAAATTGGAAAGGCTAAGGGTTTTGTTAAAGGAAAAGAAGCTGTTAAAACAGTAATCCTAGAAGTGGAAAAAAACGGAACATACCGAATTTATGGGGAAGACAGTGTTGGTGGCGATATTGCAAAGAGAGTTGGAGCAAATTTAGTAGCAAAATCAAATGGTAAAATGGGAAATGAAGATTTGATAAAGCTTAATCCTGATGTAATTTTCACTGTTTATTACGGCAAAGAAATTGATAAAGAGGCTGCATTAAAAAGCATTATAAGCAATCCGGCGCTCTCAAGCATTTCGGCAATAAAGTCAAAAAGGGTTCATCCGATAATGTTAAGTGAAGTTTATGCTAGCGGTATCAGAACTTTAGATGGTATAAAAACAATTTCAAAGGGATTATATCCTGAATTATATGGAAATAAATAAGAATGAAGAGAATTTATAAGAATAATACACAAAATGGTTTGATCAATGGAACACCTACTTATATATGTGTTTCCATTATACTTGTTATTATCTTGATTTTTTCCATTCTAACAACCGTAACTATGGGCTCTGTTGAGATTTCTATAAAAAATGTATATGAAATCATAATATATAAGTTATTTAACATTGGTGATGCAAAGTTTTTATCAAGTGGTGCGATACATGATATTGTATGGTTTATAAGGCTTCCAAGAATTGTTTTGGCAGTTGCTGTAGGAATAGGTCTTTCAGTATGCGGGGTCATAATGCAAGCGATTGTAAAAAATCCATTAGCAGATCCTTATATATTAGGTATTTCTTCAGGAGCATCGTTAGGTGCTACCTTAGCTATCATGCTTGGGGTAGGTGTTTTTTTTGGCAGTAATTATGTAGGGATATGTGCCTTTCTAGGAGCGTTTGCAATATCAATACTTGTATTAACCCTTGCAAATGTAAATGGGAGAGCTAATTCAACAAAGCTTTTGCTGGCGGGTATGGCATTAAGTAGTGTGTGTTCAGCATTTTCAAGTTTTATTGTATACTTCGCTAATGATAGAGAGGGTATGCAGAGTATAACATACTGGCTTATGGGAAGCCTTGCAGGCGCAAAATGGCAAAATATAAGGATAATTATTCCGGTTGTAATAGTAGCTACACTATTTTTTATTACTCAATATAGAACGCTTAATTTAATGCTACTTGGTGATGAAGTTTCTATAACCTTAGGTACAGACCTTCAGAAGTATCGACAATTTTATCTTATAATTACATCTGTTGTAATTGGGTTTATTGTATACTCATCAGGGATTATTGGATTTGTGGGACTTATTATCCCTCATCTTATAAGAATGATATTTGGAACAGATCATAAAAGAATTATCCTACTATCTGCATTAACAGGAGCTATATTTTTGGTTTGGGCAGATGTTTTATCCAGAATTATAATACCTGGAAGTGAACTTCCGATAGGAATATTAATTTCTATGATTGGTGCTCCGATTTTTATATATCTTATGGTAAGTAAATCATACGGATTTGGAGGTGATAATTGATGGAAATAAAGACAATAGATGTAGAAGCTTATTTAGGTGGAAGTCATATTTTGAAGGGTTTAAGTATACATGCAAAGAAAAAAGAATTCGTAGGTATTATAGGACCTAATGGAAGTGGTAAAAGTACACTTTTAAAATGCATGTACCGAACCCTGCAGCCTTCTACAGGAGCTGTATTTTTGGATAATAAAAATATTAAAGATTTTTCGATGAAAGAAAGTGCAAAAAAAATGGCTGTGGCGTCTCAACATAATAATTACAATTTTGATTTTACTGTTTCTGATATGGTTCTAATGGGACGAACACCACATAAAAAGTTTATAGAAAAAGACAATGCGCAGGATTATAAAATCATGGAAGAGTCTTTAAAAAAAGTGGGTATGACAGAGTATGCTAAACGAAGCTTTTCAACCTTATCAGGGGGAGAAAAGCAAAGAATAATTCTTGCAAGAGCCTTAGCACAAAAAACAGAATGTCTTATTCTAGACGAACCTACAAATCATCTAGATATAAAGTATCAGCTTCAGTTTATGGCTACTGTAAAGGAGATTGGTGTCACAGTTATATCTGCTATTCATGATTTAAATATTGCTGCTTTATATTGTGATAAAATTTATGCCATGAAAGCAGGTAAAATTGTTAGTTATGGAACACCAACAGAAGTCTTAACCAAAGAATTAATAAAGTCTTTGTATGAGGTTGATGCTAAAGTTACAGAGGATAAAGAAACTGGTCTTTTAAATATTATATATAAACCTTCTTATATAAAATGATGTTTTACATTACTTTTTATATCAAGTACAATTTCTTCAATTATATCTTTGATTTGCATATTCCTTGTGCCTGGTATATAAATACCGTGTTTTTGTAGTGGAAGTATATATTTAGTACAATCCATATTAAATACTGATGTGGCAATCATGGGAGTAATTTCACCGTCTATGCCACCACTACATATTATCCCAATTGGACCGATTACACTATCGATTTTATTTTTTCTGCAAAATGAGCAAATTGATTCCTCTCCACTTATACCAATATTTGCACCAGCTCTTACCATATTTGAACAAGCAAATGTATTTGTACCAAGTGCAACAATATAGATATCTAGGTCAATTTCTTTACGAATTTTTTTTATGATTGTTTGACCAAGACCTGCCCCTTGCGCGTCTATTACAGCTATTTTCATGGAAATACCTCCAAAAAATAAAATTTATAATATAATGATATCTATTTTTATATACATAACCATTATTATACTATAATGGTTATGTATATTCTATTTTTAGCTCAAATAAAATTACAATTTTGGTAGAAATAAAATTTTTATAAAAAAGCAAAAAAAATTCTCCCATAAAGGTATTAATTTTATAATTCAAGGCAAAATAAAGAAAATGATATTAATAATATAATTGATATAAATGAAGGGGAGAATTTAGTGGAAAACGAGGAAAGTATAAAGGTTATTCCTTTAGGAGGCCTTGGAGAAATAGGTAAGAATATAACGGCCATTGAATACGCGGATGAAATCATTGTTATAGACTGTGGTATAGCATTTCCTGATGAGGAAATGTATGGTGTAGATTTAGTAATTCCAGATATAACTTATTTAAAAAATAATGCGGAAAAAGTAAAGGGTATTTTTTTAACCCATGGACATGAAGACCATATAGGGTCGCTTCCGTACATTCTAAAACAATTGAATGTACCTATTTATGGTACTAGGTTAACATTAGGGTTAATTGAAAATAAACTAAAGGAGCACAATATATTATCTAATTGTGAACTTCACAATGTAAATGCTGGAGAAACAATAGAACTACAAAATCTTAAGATTGAATTCATAAGGGTTACTCACAGCATAGCAGACTCCTGTGCTATTGCCATCCACTCACCACTAGGTGTTATATTACATACTGGTGATTTCAAAATTGATTATACCCCCATTGATGGATTAGTCATGGATCTTGAACGTATCTCAAATTTAGGTAAAGAGGGCGTACTACTTCTTATGGCGGATAGCACGAATGTGGAACGTGAAGGACATACAATTTCTGAAAAAACTATAGGGAAGACTCTAACTAGAATAATTTCTAATGCAGAGGGAAGAGTTATTGTAGCTACATTTGCTTCAAATATTCATAGAATCCAGCAGATTGTAGATGCCTCTGTGAAATATGGTAGAAAAATTGTTTTTAGTGGGAGGAGTATGGACAATATCTCACAAGTAGCTATTGAACTCGGGTATCTCCATGTACCAGAAGGTTACATTATAGGTATAGATGATATGCAAAATTACCACAATAAAAACATTACAATAATAACTACCGGAAGTCAGGGAGAACCTATGGCAGGACTTGCTAGAATGGCTTTTGCTACTCATAGGAAAATCACACTTGAACCAGAGGATTTGTTTGTTATTTCTGCATCTCCAATTCCAGGCAATGAGAAACTTATATCTAGAGTAATCAATGAGCTATTCAAAAAAGGAGCAGAGGTAATTTACGAGGATTTAGAAGAAGTGCATGTATCCGGTCACGCCTATCAAGAAGAATTAAAATTAATTCATGCATTAGTTCATCCTAAATATTTTATGCCAGTTCATGGTGAATACAGACATTTAAGTCACCATGCTAAGTTAGCACAAAAATTAGGTATGCAAGGCAAAGATATATTTACTATGGAAACAGGTCAGGTTTTAGAACTTACAAAGGATGAAGCTAAGGTAACAGGACGGGTACGCACTGGATCTGTATTTGTAGATGGACTTGGTGTTGGGGATGTTGGAAGCATAGTGCTTAGAGATAGAAAGCACTTAGCAGAAGACGGTATGCTCACTGTCGTAGTTACTTTAGAACGCGAATCTTATAGTATTATTGCAGGACCAGACATAATAACTCGCGGATTTATATATGCAAAGGAATCGGATGAATTGATTAGTGAAGTAAAAGAAATTGTTAGAGTTGAACTTAATAAGTGCTTAGACAATAAAATTATTGAATGGTATGTATTAAAATCTAATATAAAAAAATCCACAGAGCGATATTTGTATGAAAAAACAAAGCGTAGGCCAATTATTCTTCCAATTATTATGGAGATTTAACATAACAAAAGACTGCCCTGTTAGGGACAGTCTTAATTGTAGTATTGAAGATGATGAACAGCACCGCATGTGATGATTTAACGTACTGTTTTTTTTATGAATTCTTCGGAATTTACTATGTACCTTATATGAGTTCCTTCACCTATTTTACCCATGTCATCATAGGCTTCCACCTTAAAAAATAATTTTTTACCTTCTGCCTTTGCTAATGAAGCTTCAGCCCTGACCTTCACGCCAACGGGTGTTGCCTTTATGTGTTTAACACTAATCTCTATACCAACGGTTGTGAAACCATCAGGTAGCTTTTGCTTAACACAATTCATTGCTGCATTCTCCATAAGCGCTGTCATAGCTGGAGTAGCATAAACATCTAGATTTCCAGAACCATAAGAAAGTGCTGTGTCACTGCTGTTAACAGTCTGTTCCGTAGTAAATTTCAAGTCTTTATTAAAATTGAATTCCAATTTCATCACTCCATTCTGTTTATTATTTTTAAATTTAGCAATACCTTATTATACCATGTTAACACCATTAGGATAGTGTTAACATGGTATGTCTTATGATATAAATTAAAAAAGAACCCCATTACTGGAATTCTATTGTTTACATTGTTATAGGATCTTTTAAAATATTCAAATTGAAATAATATGATAGCGAATAATTCATTTCTTACTGTTTCGGCTAATTATTTAGCCGCATCTATACAGTTTTCTTTGAATTTCGGAATTA
>DAVZGU010000117.1:0-6032 GCA_052274215.1 Clostridium sp.
ATATTCTTGTATACTCCCATACTTTTTTCAATAGTCATAGATATATCATATATAATCATATTTTGTTGCCCTCCTTAATTTTGCGTTGTATTCCACCACTGTCCGCCATCCCGCTCAATTAAATTCATTGCTTCCTCCGGACCTGAGGTCCCTGCTGAGTAATTAGGATAATTAGGTATATTATTTTCAAATCCTTTTTCAATGCTTTCAATAAATTTCCACGAGTATTCAAGTTCATCCCATCTAGTAAATAAAGATGAATTATTTCTAATTGCTTCAAGTAATAGCCTCTCATAAGCCTCAGGTGAATCATTTAAATACTTACAGCTTTGACAATAATCTAATTCAACTTTTTCCATTTTAAATTCACTACCTGGCTTTTTAGCATTTATCTGAAAGAAAAAGCCCTCTTCTGGCTGGATTTTTAAGACTAAAAGATTATGACTAATCTGATTAAACTCCTTATAATAATTAGTTCCAGGAAGTTTTTTAAACTGAATAACTATCTCCGTGCTTTTAGTATCCATTCTTTTTCCTGCTCTTATATATATGGGTACTCCTCCCCACCGGAAATTGTCAATATAAGTCTTAAGAGCTATAAAAGTATCTGTGTTTGACACTTTTGATACCCTATCTTCGTCTCTATACCCCAACACGTTATTACCATTATAAGTGCCAGAGCCGTATTGACCCCTAACAATATTTTCCGTGCAAGTCTCAGCGGTAAAAGGTCTGAGTGATCGTAATACTTTAACTTTTTCATCTCTTATAGATTCAGGTTGAAAGTCTACTGGAGGTTCCATCGCAATCATAGTCAACATTTGTAACAAATGATTTTGAAGCATATCTTTTAAAATACCAGCATTTTCATAATATCCGCCTCTGTTCTCTACACCTAAAAGTTCATACGACGTAATTTGAATATTATCAATATAATTTGCATTCCATAGTGGTTCAAATAATGAGTTACCAAATCTTATTGCTAATATGTTTTGGATCATTTCCTTTCCCAAATAGTGATCTATTCTAAATATATCCTCTTCAGGTATAAGCTTTGATATATTATCATTTAAAATCCTAGCCGTTTTCAAACTTGATCCAAAAGGCTTTTCGATCATTATCCTCTGCCAGCCAGTGTCTTTGCAAACCATAGCATTATTCTTTAAATTTCTAATTATACCTTCAAAAAACTCTGGTGCAACTGCTAAATAATATAATCTTTTGCCTCCAGTTAAATATTTAGTCTCCATTGTTTCCAAAAATAAATCTAGATCCTTATACGCTTCATTATCTGAAGTAAAATCAAAATTCTTATAAAAAATTTTCTCACTGAATTTATCCCATAGTTTTTCATTTAAAGAAAACCTAGAGAATTTTTTCACTGATTCATACATTTCTTCTCTATATTGCTGATTTGTTTTTTCCCGTCTTCCTATAGACACAATTGTAAAATTTTCAGGTAATTTCTCTTCGTACATCAAACTAAAAATAGCTGGAATAAGTTTTCTTTTTGTAAGATCACCAGTTCCACCAAAAATTACAAATATACTAGAAAGTTCTTTATCCATACTTTTCTCCATTAAAAGTGCTCCTTCCTGCTATTCTTTTCATACGCACTATTCACCATATTCATTTCTTATTTTTTTGTTCTGATCATAGCATATTAATTAATCACTACATGTACGGGCTTACTTAAATGAAATAGCTACCGTATTACAATTTCAATTAATAACAATATACCACAAACTCATGAAATGCGTAAAAGTATATTTGTAAGTACTTTTGTTGATTTTCTATATATTGTATTTTTTCCATTAGAACTTAGTGTTTATTAATAAAAAGCCAACCTGTAAAAAAATACAGATTGGCTTTATTTATATTCTATAAATCTACAATTGTTACACCTTTTCCGAATACTGTTTCAAAGTCAGCTGTAAAATCTTCCACAGCCTTTTTTATTGCAGGCATTTTGAAAGCATCATGTAGCATCGCGGGTTGTACCGTCGCCGTTTGTGCCCCACACTCAAAGGCAGTATTTACTTGCCCCATATTTTTAAAACTTGCACCGAGTATTATGGTTGAGTAATTGTACTCTTTAATCATCTGTGCAAAAGTAGTAATAATTACACGAGGGTCAATATCCATGTTCTCCATACGATTGAAATAAGGTGCAATAAAGTCCGCACCGGCCTCCATAGCAAGTAGACCTTGTACTTTTGTATAAATTGCAGTTGCAGTAACACCAATTCCTTGAGCTTTTAAGGCTCTTATTGCTTTTAAACCTTGCTCTGTTACTGGAACTTTTATAAATACCTTATTATCAACATTTTTGATAATAGCAGCAGCTTCTGCCATAATGCCATCATAATCCTCTGATACTACCTGAATATGAAGAGATTTATCCATGCCTATAATTTTTCGAATCTCTTTAAAATGATTAAAAAAATTTATTTTACCTTCTAATTTAATAATGCTAGGGTTACTGGTAATACCTGTAATAGGGAAAAACTCACTGTAATATTTAATATCCTCTATATTAACTGTGTCAAACATATACTTCATTTATAAAATCTCCTCACTATATTATATTTTATGTTCAGTACGCTCTATTATGTCGTCTTGAGTTTGTTTTGATAGTACATTGAAGAATGCACTATAGCCTGCAACGCGCACAATTAAATCGCGATGGTCTTCTGGATTCTTTTGTGCATCTAATAGGACCTCTCTTGATACAACATTGTACTGAATATGAAAACCATGTAAGCGGTTGAAGAATGTACGTATAAGCATAACAAGCTTCATCCTGTCTTCCTCTTTTTCAAGCATTTGCGGATTAATCTTTTGGTTTAGAAGCACTCCCCCTGTAATTTTATCAGTAGGTAATTTAGAAACTGATTTAAACACAGATGTTGGACCATTTTTATCCATTGCATGACTTGGAGAACAACCCTCAGCAAGTGGAGTGTGTGCCCTACGTCCATCCGGTGTAGCTGATGTGGATGCCCCTTGTGGTACATTTGCAGAGATCGAAGAAGTACCAGCATAATATACCCCACCAATAGGTCCACGGCCATACCTTGTGTTGTGGTATTTGCTAATCTCATCAATATATACGCCATATGCATCTTTTAGTAGAAGGTCTATATAGTCATCGTCATTGCCATATTTCGGTGCACCGCTTATCAATACATCTTGAATGCGCTTGCCCTCCGCCCCTTCAAAGTCATTAGTTAACGCCTCCCATAGCTGAGCAGGTGTAAAGAGCTTCTCTTCAAACACGCATTTTTTAATAGCAGCAAGCGAGTCCCCAAGATTTGCAATACCAACCTGTAGACCGCTGATAAAGTCATAAACCGCGCCGCCCTCTTTTAGCGTTAATCCACGGTCAATGCAATCATCAACTAAAGCAGAACATAAAATATCTGCAGCATCTTGCTCTAGTACAATATCTGCACAGCTATCAATAATAACGCTGTGACGTGTAAACTCACGTATGATTTTATCCCATGCAGCCAGCACTTGGTCAAAGCTTTTCATATCTCTAAAGTGACCAACACCTTGGCATACTTTAATTCCACTGTCAATATCAACACCATCATTTAATGCAATCATGAAGCTCTTAATAAAGTTTAAGAAACTCATACCTGTACATCTATAACCCCATTTACCGGGAATAGCAACTTCAACACATCCAATAGCACTATAATTGTAGGCATCTTCTTCCTTAACACCTTTTTCAATAAAGCTAGGAATAATAATTTCATCGTTGTTAAAAGCTGGCATACCTGTACCTAATCGAACGACCTCTATACATTCTTTCATAAAGGCATCATCTAATCCACTATGGTAGCGAACAGTTAAATTTGGTTGTGGTAATTTAACTTGTGCTACGCTACGCAATATTAGGTAAGACAGTGGGTTAACAGCATCTTTTTTAGACCTTATTTGACCTCCTACAGTAACATTTTGATAAAGTGGGCTGCCAGCACTAAATCGAGTATGACTCCAAGAACGAATTTTATTAATGGTATATGTTTTTAGCCATAAATTGGTTAGTAGTTCACAAGCTGAATCTTTTGTAAGAATGCCACAAGCAAGGTCTTTCTCATAGAATGGATACAAATATTGGTCCATTCTACCATAAGAAAGTGAGTGACCATTAGACTCAATTTGTAGGCATAAATGCACTATCCACATGGATTGAAGAGCCTCATTTAAGTTGTCAGCGCCATTATAAGGCACTTTGTTTAAAATATGGCTCATCTTTAAAAGTTCTTCTTTTTGGTTGTCATTTTGCTCAGTTTTTGATTGCTCTAAAGCAAGGTCTGAATAACGCTTAGCAAATGCAACTACTGCATCTATAACAATGATAATGCCACGATAAAAATAAGACTTATTTAAGTTTTTATAGTCGGTTAAATCTAAAGTAGCAAGCCTATGCTCACTGCGTTTCTTATACTCAACTAAACCATACTTTAAAATCTTTTCATAATTAACAGCTAAGTGAGCATCTCCAGATGTAATATTGCCCTCAGCTTTGATAATACCTAAATCGTAAAATACTTTACTCTCAGCAGGCATAGCTGCAATCCCACGATCTTTTAATGTGTTATGCTCCCAGAAAGGGGCAATATCTCTCAGTTCCTGTTTGTTTTTCTCTGTTATATAGAAACGGTCACCATCACGCTTATCAAACTCGTCAAGCTCTTCAATCACCCAATCCATTGCATATTCTGGGAAAATTGGTGCAGAACGATTAGAGCATGCTTGGTTACCTGCTATTAGTGTGTGTGGTTCAATATATATACTCATGTTTTTTAGCACATTCTCAAGCATTAAAGCTCTACGCAAAACCATTGGTTTGTCCGCGTGTAACTTATAACTTTCCGTTGCAAGCTTGGCACGATCTACACATACCATAGGTTTTGCATTTAATAAATCTTCACGGAAATCCTGCATTCTTGTAGTCAATTCACCAAAGTAGCTCATTATATTACCTCCTTAAAATTTTTAAAATTTATGTTTAAATAGGTGTTTTATTCAAACTTATCTTAAAGTTTATAAGAGGTTTGAAGATTTAATCCATACACACTATTTGAACATCTACATTATTTTCGAGTAATAAAGTTTTAACGTCTTCAGGCATTTTGTTATCACTAACAAGCATAGTAACTTCTTTAGTTTTAAACTGAGCTACTACACCTTGCTTTGAAAATTTTCTAGACTCAGTTAACACAATGATTTTATTTGCATTTTCAGCCATTGCACGTGCAGTTTCGGTTCTCATATGATTTTTGCCTGTAAATCCTGATTTTTCAGTAAATCCATCTGTGCCAACAAATAACTTATCTACATAAAAGCTTTCAATACATTTACGGGTAATAGGCCCAACAACAACCTGACTTTCCGTCTGGTAATCGCCACCAAGCAAAACTACCTTTCCATGAGGACATTCTCTAATGTATGATGCTATAAATGCAGAATTGGTGATGATGGTGACATCACGTTTATTGGTTGCAAGTTCCTGGGCAAGTAGCGCACAACAAGATCCAGATTCAATCATAACCGTTTCACCATTTTCAACTATGTTTGCGGCTAAGACTGCAATTTTATGTTTTACATCATAGTTAAATGCCAAACGGTTGCTAATATCATCACTGCTAATCATTGCAGCAAACCCATGCTCCCTTTTTAAAAGGCCTTTTTCTTCTAGCAGCACTAAATCCTTGCGGATTGTAACTTGTGAAACTTCTAGCTTTTCTGATAATAAAGTAACCTCAATACGACCACTCGCATTTACAAGCTCTAGTAATTTTGCATGTCTATTAATCATTGAAATCTTCCTTCTTTCTTTCTGAATATTATCCAAATTATATCACAACGGATTTCAAAAAGAAAGAATTTAGTTTCGAATGAAATAAAACATCCCCTGGTTACAATTTAATTATAGCAAATATACTCTTTAAGTCAATATAAAGTTTCATTCGTAAGTAAAATAGTTTTTAATGAAATAAATGCTTTACTTTGAAATA
>DAVZGU010000118.1:0-6009 GCA_052274215.1 Clostridium sp.
TAACTAAACTTAATCCAATACCGGTACCTTCTACATTTCTTGATAGTGATGTGTCCACTTGCTTAAATCTATCAAATATCATATCTAGGTTCTTTTTTTCAATTCCAATACCATTATCTTTGACTGATATTTCAACGAATTCATTTTTATCCTTAACATCTACAAATATTTCATTGCCTTCATTTGAAAATTTTATTGCATTTGATATAAGATTTAATACAATTCTTTCTATATTTTGAGTGTCACAAGCAATTATTTTTTCTTTTATATCCGTATCAAAAATAATATTTAATCTTGATCCTTTACTTTCAATAAAGGTAGTTACAGATGCCACTATTTCTTCTATGATTCCGACTATATTTTTGTTTGATAAATTCAATTCAAAGAATCCTGCATCAATTTTTGATAAATCAACTATGTTATTAATAAGTTTAGATAACCTATACGAGTTTTGTTTAAGTGAGTCTATATATTTAATAATTGAATGCTTCTTTGCATCTAATGAGCCACTCTTGCAATACATATCAAATAACTGAGCTGTTGAGAAAATAACATTTAATGGTGTTTTAAGTTCATGAGATATATTAACAAAAAATTCTCCTTGTTGCTTCTTCGCAATTATCAACTTATTATTAGCAATGATTAATTCTTTATTAGCAATACTTAACTCTGCTGCCCTGTATGTTTTCTCTCTATTTTGAAAGGAAAGCTCCTTATTAGCAATACTTAACTCTGTTGCCCTGTATGCTTTCTCGCCACTTTGAAGAGCAAGCTCCTTATTAGCGATACTTAGCTCTGCTGCTCTGTCTGCTTTCTCTCCGATTTGAAAGTCAAGCTCCTTATTAGCGATAACTAACTTTGCTGCCGTGTATGCTTTCTCGCCGCTTTGAAGAGCAAACTCCTTATTAGTGATAATTAATTTTGCTGCCCTGTATGCTTTCTCTCCACTTTGAAAGGCAAGCTCCTTATTAGCGATAACTAACTCTGCTGCCGTATATTCTTTTTCCCCGATTTGAAAGGCAAGATTCTTATTAGCGACACTTAACTCTGCTACCCTGTATGCTTTCTCTCTGCTTTGAAGAGCAAGCTCCTTATTAGCGATACTTAACTCTGCTGCCTTGTATGCTTTCTCTCCACTTTGAAAGGCAAGTTCCTTATTAAAAATAATTAACTCCTCTGCCCTGTCTGCTTTCTTTCCTATTTGAAAGTCAAGCTCCTTATTAGCGATAACTAACTCTGCTGCCCTGTCTGCTTTCTCGCCGATTTGAAAGTCAAGCTCCTTATTAGCGATAATTAACTCTACTACTCTGTCCGCTTTCTCACCGATTTGAAAATCAAGCTCCTTATTAGCGATAATTAACTCTGATGCCCTGTCTGCCTTCTCACCGATTTGAAAATCAAGCTCCATATTAGCAATACTTAACTCTGATGCCCTGTCTGCTTTCTCTCCACTTTCTTTAAGTCTCATTCCCAGTTGCTCTATTACCTGTCTATAAAAATTATAATTCATATGTCGTCACCATCCAGTTTGTTTTTTCCAAGTTAATAAAATACTCAATTAGTGATGTTGAAATTTTCAGAAATTATTTTGTTGAAAGTATTTTTTTGATAATTAGATTCTTTATATACTTTGACATTAAGTTTATGTTAAAAAGAATCATTTTATCCGTTCATCTGCAAATCGACCAAATTAAATATTTTTAATCTTTTTTTATGTGATACTGTCCAAATTGTAATAGTCTACATACCCAAAATGGGATATACTTCTCTCTTCCAAGATGATCTTCCATATCTGATTCTAAAAACTGCTGAATTATGCCACCAAATAATTGTTGCATCAAACCATTCTTACCAACAAGATCTTCTATACTATTACATTTACTTAATTCATTATCCAAATCAATATTTGGCATTTCCAATACATTCATAATCTTTTCTCCTTCACATGCATTTTATAGTTATTATTTCCATAAATGCCATTTATAAATACAAAAAGGGAACGTGCATAAATTTGTGTAAATCAAATCTATGCACGTTCCCAACATTGAAAATAGATATAGGATATAATAAAATCACGAATAAATATCTGAAAGTTCCACTTGTATAATTTCATTTTCACTTCTTACGTTGTTACTATAGATTATATCTTCATTAATTACCTTTCCTGAAGGAAGTTTAACTGTAAACTTACTTCCTTTCCCATATTCACTTTCAACATATATATTACCACCAAGTAATTCTACAATGGACTTAACTAAACTTAAACCAATACCCGTACCCTCTGTATTTCTTGATAGTGATTTGTCTACTTGCTTAAATCTATCAAATATCATATCTAAGTTCTTTTTTTCAATTCCAATACCATTATCTTTTACTGATATTTCAACAAATTCATTCTTATCTTTAACATCTACAAATATTTCACCGCCTTCATTTGAAAATTTTATCGCATTTGATATAAGATTTAATACTACTCTCTCTATATTTTGAGGGTCACAAGCAATTATTTTTTCTTCTATATCCGTATCAAAAATAATATTTAATCCTTTACTTTCAGTAAAAGCAGTTACAGATGTCACTATTTCTTCTATAACTCCGACAATATTTTTATTTAACAAATTCAACTCAAAGAATCCTGCTTCAATTTTTGATATATCAACTATGTTATTAATAAGTTTAGATAATCTATAGGAGTTTTGTTTGAGTGAGTTTATATATTTAATAATTGAATCCTTCTTTGCATCTAATGAGCCACTCTTGCAATACATATCAAATAACTGAGCTGTTGAGGAAATAATATTTAATGGTGTTTTAAGTTCATGAGATATGTTAACAAGGAATTCTCCCTGTACCTTATTAGCAATGATTAACTTTTTATTAGTACTGATTAACTCTTTATTAGCAATTAATAACTCTGCTTCCCTGTCTGTTTTCTCTCCACTTTGAAAGGCAAGCTCTTTATTAGCGATAATTAACTCTGCTGCCCTGTATGCTTTCTCGCCACTTTGAAGGGCAAGCTCTTTGTTGGCTATAATTAGCTCTGCTGCCCTGTCTGCTTTCTCTCCACTTTGAAAGGCAAGTTCCTTATTAGCAATAATCAACTCTGCTACCCTGTATGCTTTCTCTCCACTTTGAAGAGCAAGCTCCTTATTAGTTATGATTAATTCTGCTGCCCTGTATGCTTTCTCTCCACTTTGAAAGGCAAGCTCCTTATTAGCGATAATTATCTCTGCCGCCCCGTATGCTTTTTCGCCAATTTTAAAGGCAAGCTCTTTATTAGCGATAACTAGCTCTGCTGCCTTGTATGCTTTCTCTCTGATTTGAAGGGTAAGCTCCTTATTAGCTATACTTAACTCTGCTTCCGTGTATGCTTTCTCTCCACTTTGAAAGGCAAGCTCCTTATTAACGATGGTTAACTCAGCTGCCCGGTTCTCTTCACTTTCTTTAAGTCTCATTTTCCATTGCTCTGTTTGTGCATCCATTATAATACTTTCATGCAGATATGAAAATGCTTCTATTCCTCTATCATCAAAATTATATTCCAAGATATTTCCTCCATTATAAATTGTAAGTGCTAAAAGGAGCACGTTACATTTTTTTGCATTGTGTATTTTATTACATATTACCATATTTTGTACTATTTTTATATAATTTTCGTTATCATTTATTCGACATTTTTAGATCAATACTTAATAATACCGTATCTGTAGTAAATAACATTCGTTATTTATCTGAATCAAAAGTCATTAATATGCAGTTAAATCAAAATATATAAAGATATTTATTAACTTTTAAACTTTTTATAATTATTCCATAGCCTCATAATTGGAGTTACCATTTGAAGTAAATCGATACTGCTATTACTGCTACATGCTTTATCAACTAATTGGTCTGTGATTTTATTATCTAAATTTTTAATTAGAAAATCTAGATCATCATCAGTTAAATTGTTTAGGAATCTTCTTAAAACAAGAGAATGATTATAATTTTCAAATAGAGGTTTAGCAAGTTCCCCATAAGTCTCTAATCCACAAATATCATATGCCGCATATATTCCTGTTAAGATTGATGTATACTGTCCAAATCCTAGACCAGGAGAAATAGCACCAAAACAATTCCCAACAAAATATGTATTATTAATTTTAGGTTTATTACATATCCCAATCATATATTTTCTAATTTGAAAGCTATCAGTTATCCTAAAAGTTTGGTCTAAATTATTACATGCTAAAATATAAAAATTTTTCCATATTTCATTTATATCTAATTTCATATTGTTAGGATATTCAGGATAAGCAATAACTAAATTTGCTTCTTTTTTAGAAAAAGGTATTAAAAAGGCATATCCTTTGGGTAGTATTTCATAATTAAACCATACATGAGGATTACTTGTTATAAATTCTCCTTGAATAGTAGCTCCTTTTATACTGTAAGTCAGGTCACACCTATAATTACCTAACTGAGAAGCATATTCTCCATCTCCAGTAGCTAATACTACATAATCAAAATCTTTACATAACTCTTCGTATTTGTAGGTTGAGTTAAAATTAATATTACATTTTACTTGTTCCTCTAATTGACTTTCATATGAATTTTTATGCCTACCTCTTACATTTAAGTAACCAATTTTTCCATCAATAGTACCAATATTATCTTTAGAATGTACAAATAATTTATCAACTTCATCTAAAGCTTTTAAATTTATATGATATTTCTCTGATAAGTAAGGTAGGCAATCTTTAACAGGACTATTAAAAACATGAAACATTGCTTCACCATGAACAAATGTGTCCCCAACACTATCTTTTTTCTCGAAAATAGTTGGGATAATTCCATGCCTCTCCAATGTTATAGCACAAGAAAGTCCAGACATTCCAGCTCCCATAATAGCAACTTCCATTTCAAACACCTCCTAATATCATATAGTTTATAACTCAATACTTTTTCTATACATTATTTAAAATTTAAACAATGCTTCATCACCGAATGGTTTTTATCTGGCATTTAAGAAATATTTGTTGATTGAATAACGTCAAAAGTGAATGAAACATAATATATATTTCGTTTCATTGGTGTATATACCGTCACGCCTTGATATTACATCACTTAGATGATATCGCCATTATTATAAATATAAAGTATCCGTTTGAATGAAACGTTTTATATATTTTATGAGATAATAGTTAAATTCATTAAAATAACGGTTATATGGTTGTATTGAATGCTTAGGAAAATTCAAAATAAAAAAGCCTAAAGCTATTAATTTGAACTGCCACCTGTCTTGAACGGAGTAAACTTACGATAAAGCGCAAAAAAAAATAAAGATTGATAATTTCAACAACTTTGAGCAAAGAGAATATGATTTTGAAAAACTTGAAAAGAATTTAACAGCATGGAAAGAGTAATTTCATTTAGTTTGACTTCAATTACTTCTTGATAAAATATGGGGTTCCACGCAGTCTTGGAAGTATTAAGAGCTCACTTATACACCCTTTTCGAGAGTGTGCACGGAATTTTTTAAAAAAATTTATAAAACCGTCAAGCGTGAAATAAAATTCACTTCTTTGATGTTTTAAAAATGAAAAATAATATAGTTTAATAATATCAAAACTTTTATGGAGAATTTTTAAAAAAATGAGTTTTTTAAATGTATCTAATAAATTAAAAAATAGTCAACTATTTCGTCTTATTGCCGAATGATTATTAAGAACTAATCATCCACCATTAAGGCCCTTTTTATGTAAATAGAATTATATAATATCCACATAGCCATAATAAAACTTAATTGTATTTAGCCCGGAGAAAACCTAACTTCTAGATTTTGTATTTTCCTTAATTCCAGGCACAAATTAGGTGAGAATACATATCATAATAAATATAATATAATTTCCTAATCTTAAAAATCCGTCGGTAGACCAAACGTACAAACAGAGTTTGTATAAGTGCGTACTTATTGATTTATCATCATAGGTACATTTTACCACTAGCCTCTTTATGCTTTCAATATTA
>DAVZGU010000119.1:0-5977 GCA_052274215.1 Clostridium sp.
CCTCGGTTGTAAATTAGGGCTTAGTGATGGTACAGCTTATAGAGCTATAAAAGAAGCTGAAAACCTAGGCATTGTTAATACCGTGCCAAGGGTTGGAACCATAAGAGTTGAAAAGGTGAATAAAAAAAACATTGAAACCTTGACTTATGCTGAAGTTATAAGCATCCTTGATGCAACGATTTTAGGCGGAAAAGAAGGCATAAATAGAAGTTTAAATAAGTTTATAATAGGGGCAATGGATGTTGAATCAATAAGCAAATATATAAGCCCAGGTTACTTACTTATTGTCGGAAACCGCGAGGAAGCACAACAGCTTGCCCTTGAAAATGAGGCAGCAGTACTAATAACTGGAGGTTTTGATTGCAGTGAAAAAGTAAAGGCCTTGGCAAATAAAAAAGGTATTCCTGTATTATCTTCAACATATGATACATTTACAGTAGCAAGCATGATAAATAAAGCTATTTATGAAAGTATGATTAAGAAGGAAATTATTTTAGCTGAAGATGTAATGGAAGTTGATGTTAAGTATTTAAAGGGCACCGATACTATTGCTACCTGGAGAAAATTAATGTTTGAAACTAATCATGAGAGGTATCCCGTTGTAGACGAGAATATGAAGCTTATTGGCATAGTTACTTTAAGAGATTTACAAGGTCATGATGATGAAAACGAACTAATACATAAAGTTATGAATAAAAATACTATAAGTGTAACACCAAAAACAACTGTAGCTTATGCTGCTCATATTATGGGGTGGGATGGTATAAAAATTTGCCCTGTACTTAATAAGAAGAAGCTAGTAGGAGTTCTAAGTATTGAGGATGTTATAAAGGCGATGGAGTTTGCATTAAGGCAGCCACAAGTTGCGGAAACTATAGAAGATCTTATTTTAAGAAATTTCAAATGTTTACATGAGGGTGATGATTTACACTTTAATGGACAGATTATTCCTCAAATGCTAGATCCTTTTGGTACTGCTTCTTGGAGTTCACTTAATATGCTATTATCAACAATGGGCATAATGGCATTAAGACAGAACAATAATATTAATATTTCAGTTGATAGTATTATGACATATTTTATGAGACCTGTACAAATGAGCAGTGATATTGATATATATGCACAAATTGTGGATAAAGGAAGACACTTTTCTAAGGTTGAAATTAGTATGTACAATGCATTTAAGGAACCTGTTGCAAAAGCTATGATTTCTGCAAGGGTATTTTGTAAATAATTCTAAAGTTGTGGATTATGAGTGTTAAATTGTTGATTAAAGTGAGCATCTGTGGATAATTACATAGTTGAAGGGAAGTGAAAATGTGAACCAAGAACTAGCTATAAAAGAAAAAGAAGACTTAGGAAGTTTTGTGCATCTTCATGTGCATACAGAGTATAGCCTGCTGGATGGTTCGGGAAAGATTAAAGATCTTATTTCTAAAACTAAAAAGCAAGGCATGAAGAGTATCGCTATAACAGACCATGGAGTAATGTATGGATGTGTAGAATTTTATAAGCAGGCAAAAGAGCAGGGGATTAAGCCTATTATTGGTTGCGAAATATATGTAGCGGCTAAATCTATGAATATAAAAGAAGCTGATAGGGATAATAGTACTCATCATTTAGTGCTTTTAGTCAAAAATTTATTGGGATATGAGAATTTGATGCAGATAGTATCAGCTGCCTCAATTAAGGGTTTTTATTATAAGCCAAGAGTTGATTATGAATTTTTATCAAAGCATAGTGAAGGATTAATTGCAAGTAGTGCTTGTCTTGGTGGTGAAATTCAAAGCCTTCTTCTAAAAGATAATTATGAAAAAGCAAAGGTTATAGCGTTAAAATATAGTGAAATATTCAAAGATGGTTTCTACTTAGAATTACAATATCATGGTATGCAGGAACAGTTTAAGGTGAATGAGCTTTTAGTTAAGTTGTCAGAAGACACCGGAATTCCATTGATTTGTACTAATGATACTCACTATATTGAGCAAGAGGATTCTAAGGCCCATGATGTACTCCTCTGCATTCAAACAGCGAAAACTGTTGATGATGAAAACAGAATGAGATACCCATCAGATCAATTTTATTTAAAATCTCCAGAGGAAATGAAAAAGACATTTGCATATGTTCCAGAAGCTCTTAGTAATACAGTCAAAATTGCAGAGCAGTGTAACTTTGATTATGAATTTCATGTATCAAAGCTTCCAAAGTTTCCATTACCTCCTGGGGTAGACCCGTATGAATTTCTAAGAGAGAACTGCTACAAAGGTATGGCAACGCGGTATGATGTATTCAGTGACGTAATGATTAATGGTTTTTCTATAGAATACATAAATGAAATAGCAGATGGAAATGCATCCGCTAAGCTGTACGTAGATAGACTTGAATATGAACTTAATATAATAAAACAAATGGGGTACGTAGATTATTTTCTCATAGTATGGGATTTTATAAAGTTTGCAGTAGAACATGATATTCCGACAGGTCCAGGCAGAGGATCTGCGGCAGGTTCAATAGTTGCTTTTACCTTGGATATAACAAAGATTGACCCTATCAAATATAGTCTTATTTTTGAAAGATTTTTAAATCCAGAAAGAGTTTCAATGCCAGATATAGATTCTGATTTCTGTTATGAGGGGCGCCAAGCAGTAATTGACTATGTTGTGAAAAAGTATGGAGCTACGAACGTATCACAAATCATAACCTTTGGAACAATGGCTCCTAGAGCATGCATAAGAGATGTTGGAAGGGCTATGAGCTATTCATATGCAGAGGTAGATAGAATTGCTAAGATGATACCAACTGTAATTGGTATAACTATAAATAAGGCTATTGAAATGAATGCAGAGCTACGCGCATTATATGAAGATGATAATCGCGTTGAAGCGCTTATAAATATAGCAAAAGCATTAGAGGGACTTCCAAGACATAGTTCCACTCACGCAGCGGGAGTAGTTATTGCGTCAAAACCTTTAGTAAGTTATGTTCCTCTTCAGAAAAATGATGAAATGATAGTAACACAATTTCCTATGGGAACCCTTGAGGAACTTGGTCTTTTAAAAATGGATTTTTTGGGACTTCGTACGCTTACAGTTATGAGGGATTGTGTAGACTTCGTTAAAGAAAATAGGAATGTATCTATAGATATAGACAATTTAGACATTGAGGACCACAAGGTCTACAAGATGATCGGAGAAGGAAAGACTGTAGGGATATTTCAACTTGAATCTGCAGGAATGACTAGCTTTATGAAGGAACTAAAGCCAGATAATTTAGAAGATATTATTGCGGGTATAAGTTTATACAGGCCGGGCCCAATGGCTGAAATTCCACGTTATATAAGAAATAAAAATAGCATGGATAAGGTGGAATATGAAACTCCACAACTCGAAGAAATTCTAGGAGTTACATATGGGGTAATGGTATATCAAGAACAAGTTATGGAAATTGTTAGAAAACTTGCTGGGTACCCCATGGGAAGATCTGATCTTGTCCGTCGTGCAATGTCTAAAAAGAAACACAAAGTTATGGAAGAGGAAAGATATAATTTCATCCATGGGATAGTGGACGAGGCTGGCAATATAGAAGTTGAAGGTTGTCTTCGAAATGGGATTACAGAGGCGGCAGCAAACCGCATATTTGATCAAATGATGGATTTTGCATCTTACGCTTTTAATAAATCTCATGCGGCAGCCTATGCAGTTGTGGGATATGAAACAGCATATTTAATGTGTTATTACCCAACAGAATTTATAGCTGCTATGCTCAATAGTGTAAAGGGTAATAGTGAGAAAATAGCCTTCTATACTAGATATGCAGTGCAAATTAACATTGGAGTGCTGCCTCCTAGTATAAATGAAAGCTTTGCGGGTTTTACTGTAAAAGGTGATACTATAAGATTTGGTCTTACAGCTTTAAAAAATGTAGGGGTAAATGTGATAGATAGCATTGTACGAAACAGAGAAGAAAAAGGTGATTTCACCGGTTTTATGGATTTTTGCAATAAAATAGATACTTCCTGTGTAAGCAAAAGATCAGTAGAAAGTCTTATAAAGGCAGGAGCATTTGATGATTTTAAAATTCATAGGTCACAACTACTAGCAATCTATGAAAAAGTATTAGATGGAGTAAATAATGATAGGAAGAGAAATATTGAGGGACAAATAAATTTATTTTTAGATTTTGAAAATACTTATAATAATTTCGAAATAGAGTATCCTAATATTAAAGAATTTAAAAAGAAACATCTTTTAGCTATGGAAAAAGAAATGACAGGGATATATTTATCTGGTCATCCACTGGATGAATATGAAGAGACACTTAAAATACAAACTAATACAAGAATTTCTGATATTGTTGTAGATGAAAGCCTTGAAGAAGGCGATGACATGTTAGGTGAAAGCTTTAAACTTAAAGATGGTGATAAAGTTATCATTGGTGGTATAATATCATCTGTTAATAAGAAAGTTACAAAGAATAATGATATGATGGCTTTTATTAATTTAGAGGATTTATATGCAAGTGTGGAAGTAATAGTTTTTCCGAGAACATTTGAAAAATATAAATCATTAATGGAAGAGGATGAAATAGTAATACTAAAAGGTAGAGTTAGCATTAGGGAAGAAGAACAGCCAAAGATATTATGTGAAGATATTAAACCACTCCTAAAGATTAATAGTGAAAAAATTTATATCCTTATAGAAAATGAACTTATGATGAAGGATGCACTAAAAAAATTAAAACAGAATTTAGCTATTTACAGAGGGAATACTCCTGTATATCTTTGTACAAAAGAGCCAAGAAAAATGTACGCTGTAGATAAAGGGTTGTGGCTAAGTGAAGAAACAGATACTATGGAAGTTCTAAGAAGTATATTTGGAGAAAACAACATAAAAATGCAATAAAATATTCCACATAATGGTAAAAATAATGGGAGTAATATTTTTTTCTCCCGTTTTTATTCAATAAAAGGTTTACAATGTGTTAATACTATACCATATGATAAAAAAATATTTTTTTTCATATAAAATGTTGAATATTTCGAGAAATTTGTATAATATTAGACTATAAAGGTATTTTAAAATTAGTAGTAATGTTTTTGTTTGGAAACATAAATATATTATAACTATAGTGGGACTAAACTTGTCCCCCTGGTACAATAAGGTAACAATCAACAGTTGTTAGCTTAAACAGAGAACAACGAGGAGGTTATTTTTATGAAAACAATTGCGGTATTAACAAGTGGAGGCGACGCACCTGGAATGAATGCGGCCATTAGAGCAGTAGTTAGAATGGGTATATTTAAAGGCATAAGAATTATGGGTGTAAAAAGAGGATATAGTGGCCTTATAAACGGTGAAATTTTTGATATGGATAGACATTCTGTTTCGGATATAATACATAAAGGTGGAACTATTCTTAGAACTGCCCGTTGTGAAGAATTTAAAACTGAAGCTGGAAGAGCGAAGGCAGTTAATGTATTAAGAGTATTTGGTATTGATGGACTAGTAGTAATTGGAGGAGATGGTTCTTTCAAGGGAGCACAACTTTTATCAGACCTTGGTATTGCAACGGTTGGTATACCTGGAACTATAGATAATGATTTGCCTTATAGTGAATATTCTATAGGATTTGATACAGCACTCAATACGGTACTCGATGCTATAAATAAAATAAGAGATACATCAAGTTCTCATGAAAGAATTAGTATAGTTGAAGTAATGGGAAGAAATTGTGGAGATATAGCCTTATACGCTGGTATTGGTGGAGGGGCTGAAGAAGTTATTATTCCTGAAAAAGGGTATGAAATAGATGGTTTGTGCAAAACTATATTCGAGGGTAAACTAAGAGGTAAAATGCACAATCTAATAATCCTTGCTGAAGGCGTAGGTGGAGCGAATGAGCTTGCGAAACAAGTTGAAGAAATAACAGGAATTGAATCAAGAGCTACAATACTCGGCCATATTCAAAGAGGTGGAAG
>DAVZGU010000120.1:0-5936 GCA_052274215.1 Clostridium sp.
TACTAGTGAATATAAATTATTGTTTCTATTTATAATTATTACTTCCACATTAGAATTAGGTATGAAAAATGGTGTTACTACGGCCGTTATTTCATCAGGGATAATACTAGTTATAGATTTGATTTATGTACCACATACTAGTGTTAATTTATATTTTCAAAATGATTTAATTATAGCAGGAGTATTTATTTTAACTGCATGGCCATTAGGTCATTACGTAGAAATTGAAAAAGAAAATCTACATAGAAAAAATTTACAACTTCAAGCACTTAATGATGAATTAAAGGACAAGGATAATCAACGTGTGTATATAGAGAAAATATTATTGAAAAATGAAGATTGCCATAGCTTACTTATTGAAAATTCAAGAGAAGCTATATTTGTTCATAGAAATGATAAGGTGGTTTTTGTGAATGAAAGTGCTATAAAATTAGTGGGATTAAATACCCAAGATGAATTAATTGGGAGACTGATCTTAGACTTTATAGATATAGACGAGAGTGAAGATATTAAAGATAAGTTTGATGAAATATATAATAAGCAAAGCACACTAGTAAATTTTGAAGGAAAAATATTTAAGCAGGATGGTAAAGTTGCTAATGTGCAAAATACCTCTACTTATTTTACATATGCAGGACAACCCGCGATATTAAGTATAATACGTGATATTACTCCTGAAAAGCAGGTTGAAAAATTGCAATTGGACATAGAAAAAAATCTTCAATTATTAAATGAAACTATTAAATTGAATAAATTGATTACAGAGGTATTTACAAATATATCTCATGAATTAAAGACTCCCTTAAATGTTATATATTCTGCTGTTCAGGTATTAAGTATATATAATAATACAGAAGAATTTTGGGAGAAAAAAGATGAATATCTAATTGTTATGAAACAAAATTGTTTCAGGCTTATGAGGTTAATTAATAATTTTTTAGATATTACGAAAGTAGATGCAGGGTTACTTAAACCAAACATGGTAGAGATTAATATTGTAAGCGTGATTGAAAATATAGCTTTATCTGTTGCTTCTTACGTTGAATGTAAGAAAATTCAACTTATTTTTGATACAGATGTAGAAGAAAAAATAATGCCTTTTGATCCAGATAAAATAGAGAGGATTATGCTTAATTTACTATCTAACTCCATTAAATATACTAATTGCGGTGGTGAAATTTTAGTTACCTTAACTGATAAGCAAGATAGTATTCTTATTTCTGTAAAAGATACAGGTATAGGTATACCCGAGGATAAGTTAAAATTGATATTTGAGAGATTTGCACAAATAGATAAAACATTAAAACGCCCTTGTGAAGGTACGGGTATAGGACTTTCTCTTGTTAGGTCTTTTGTAGAAATGCATGAAGGAAGCATTGAAGTTAAAAGTAAGATTAACATAGGAAGTGAGGTTATAATTAAACTTCCGACAAAAACATTAACAAAGTATTATGTGGATGATGAATTTCAGTATAAAACTAATATAGAAAGAATTAATATAGAGTTTTCTGATATATATTCAGATGTTTAACTATGGTATAATAAATGCACAATTATGTAAAAAATTAAAAGGATGATAAGTATGGATTTAATAAAAATAGTTTCAAATGTTCAGAAGATTTCTGAGGCGATATCAAGCGTTATAGGAGTAACTGTGACAGTTGTAGACAATAATTATAATAGAATAGCAGGGACAGGAAGGTATAGAGATTGTATCGGAGAAAAAGTAAATGAAAAATCTGTTTTTGGATTTGCGCTTACGCAGGGAGAAAGTTTCGTTATCGAAAATCCTAGAAAACATTTCGCATGCTTAAAGTGTGAGAATGCTTACAGCTGCAAGGAGTTTGCAGAGGTTTGTTGCCCAATTCACGTTGGTAATGAGACTATTGGAGTTATTGGGCTTATTGCTTTTGAAGAGGAACAAAGGGATGCTATTATAAATAATCAAGTAAATCTAATGAACTTCTTAAATAGAATGGCGGATTTAATATCCTCAAAGCTATTGGAACAGGAAAATACAGAGAAAATAAAGCTTTTGGCAGGTGAACTTGAAATACTTCTTGACGCTGTAGATAAAGGAATTATAGCGGCAGACCACGCAGGAAATATTCTTCATTATAACACCAAAGCACTAGAGTTATTTAATCTTCAGGGAAATCAAATTTTAAATATCAATATAAAAAATCTTATTGGCACCTTAGATTTTAATCGTCTTATTGAAAAACATAAGAATTTAAAGAATAAAGAATTTACTTATAATAGTGGCAATTATCATTTCAGAGGAGCGTTTGACGCGAAAACTATTAGTATTGGTGATAAAAACTTTGGTATAGTATGCTCTTTTAGTAATATTTCCGATTTGTTAAAAACAGTAAATAATATTACCACGGGGACTATGGTTACGTCTTTTGACAGCATTATAGGTAATAGTTACTGCTTAGAACAAGTTAAATTAGAAGCGGAAAAAGCGGCGAAATCTACCTCTACAGTACTTATTCAGGGGGAAAGTGGAACTGGAAAAGAGCTATTTGCACGGGCTGTTCATTTTTATAGTAATAGAGCGAAAGGTCCTTTTATTACAATAAATTGCGCGGCTATTCCAGAACAACTTCTAGAAAGTGAGTTCTTTGGGTATGAAGATGGTGCTTTTACAGGAGCGAGAAGGGGCGGCAAGGCAGGAAAATTTGAATTAGCAAATAAGGGAACAATATTTTTGGACGAAATTGGAGACATGGCTATTCATCTTCAAACTAAACTTCTAAGGGTAGTACAGGAATACGTTATCGAGAAAATTGGTGGAAAAGAATCCATTCCTATAGATGTAAGAATAATTGCGGCTACCAATAAAGATTTAGAGAAAAAAGTATTAGAAGGAGAGTTCAGGCAAGATTTATTTTATAGATTAAATGTAATTCCACTTAATATACCTCCTTTAAGAGATAGAAAAGATGATATAACAATTCTTGTGGATTATCTTTTAGATAAATGTAATTCTAAGCTAGAAAAGCATATAAATAAAATAGATGATGATTCTTTAGAAATTTTTATGAATTATAAGTGGCCTGGCAATGTACGTGAACTTGAAAACAGCATAGAATATGCTGTAAATATGTGCAGTGGTAGTGTTATAAAATGTACGGATTTGCCGAAGAGGTTGAAAGACTCAGAAAGCACTTTAGAGTCGAATAAGAATGTAGAGATTATACCTATTAAGGAATTAGAAAAAAAAGAAATTGAAAAAGCTCTAGAGTATTTTGGAGATAGTAAACAGTCAATTACAAAGGCGGCTGAGGCTTTAGAATTAAGTAGAGCAACTTTATATAGAAAAATAAAAGAATACGGGATCAAATCATCTTTTTCAAAGCTGTAAATCATCTTCTTCGAAGCTGTAAAACAGTTAAACAGTATCAAAATGAGAATTAATTCTCATTTTGATACTGTTTTTTTATCATTTTGAGATAAAAGATCACTGAAAGGGTTATTCACGGTGTAATTTTGTTGGCATGAGTATTGCTATTATATGTATAAGGTATATTTAAAAAATATTCATAAAAGCTACATAAGTTTTTGATATATTTAACTTTATAGTTATACTTATTAGTGAAATACATAATTCGTTGAGGGAGTGATTTTATGGAATTAAAAAATCTTATTGTTCAAACACTTAGGGAAGAAGTTGTTCCTGCCATGGGGTGTACTGAGCCAGTAGCTGTTGCTCTTGCATGTGCAAAGGCCAAAGAACTAATAACTTTTAATAATATAGTGAGTGCAGAAATTTTTGTTAGTCCTAATATATATAAAAATGGATTGTCAGTTGGGATACCCAATACGCAGGAAGTTGGGCTTTCTATTGCGGCAGCACTAGGTTTTATTGGTGGAAAAAGTGAAAACGTTTTAAGGGTACTTGAAGGGATTAATGAAACACAAGTGCAACTTGCAAAAGAGCTTGTGCATAGTGGAAAATTATCACTAGACATTAAAGATACTGGGGATAAAGTATATGTAGAAGTGAATCTTGTAACCGATAAAGGTAATTGTAGTGTAATTATAAGCGGAAAACATAATAGATTTGTTTATATTGAAAGATTAGGCGAAGTTCTAATAGACTTAACAAACGAGGATGAGACCAGCAATAAGGGAAAGAATGTTTTATATAATTTGAGAATAAGAGACATTATAAAACAAATTGAGAAAATTCCTCATGAGGATATCGCTTTTATGTTAGAGGGAATAGTGATGAATGAAAATATAGCTAAGGTAGGACTTAAAAAGAAAATGGGCATGGGAGTTGGATTTAGTCTTAAGAAAGGAATAGAGAAAGGGATTCTGTCAGAAGACTTAATGACCTCTTCAATGATGCTCACAGCAGCAGCTAGTGATGCGAGAATGTCAGGGATGAATTTATCTGTTATGAGTAGTAGTGGAAGTGGAAACAATGGGCTTACAGCAATTTTACCATTGGTTGCATATAAAAATAAATTTAATGTAAGTGATGATAAATTGGCTAAGGCAGTGGCAATAAGTCATATTACGAATAGCTATATAAAACATTATATAGGGAGATTATCAGCACTGTGTGCTTGTGGTGTTGCAGCTGGAACTGGGGCTGGCATTGCTATAGCATGGTTAATGGGTGCTAGTTATGACCAAATAGATGGGGTTATAAAGAATACCATTGCAAACACCAGTGGGATGATATGTGATGGGGCAAAGGAGGGCTGTGCATTAAAGCTTTCAACTTCTGCATCGGTGGCTGTGCAATCAGCAATTTTGGCTATAAATAATTCTATTATACCTGCAAGAAATGGAATTGTTGCAGAAACTGCAGAAGATACAATTAAAAATTTAGGGATTTTATCTTCAGACGGTATGAGTACAGCAGATGCTGTTATATTAAAGACTATGAAAAAAATGCAAAGAGAATATGCTTCTGCAGAAGCAGATAAAAATCCAAAAGTGTATTTAAAAAAACAAGACATTATTGCATAAAAAAAAATTTAAAGAAACCATAAATTACTATTGAATTTTGTTTACAATCTGATATAATAAACTTAATAAGAAATACTTAAACGGATTCATTAATTTTATAAGTTTGTATTTCTGAGGTATTCGTGAAGCTCTTATTTTCAACCTACAGTATTAATACGGGAGTTCAAGATCTAGGTGTGGATTTGGCCTATAAGACCAATATTTTAAGTGGCAAGGACTATTAAACATCTCTGAGGACACCCACCTATCGAAAAGATAGGTGTAAAAATTGGGGCAACGGTATTTTGGAATATAAAATGTAAAATTTTAGTTTGATCATGAAAGAGATAGAAATATCTCTTTTTTTTGTTTCCAAGAAATTATAAATTCATTTTTCATGGTATAATTAATTTAAATTAATAAGTATCGAGGTGCAATTTTATGATAGAAGATAAAGTCATTGCGATGATAGAAAGTAATCCAATTGTTATAAAAAATATTAAAAATCCTAGTGATCAAATGAAGATAATGGCTATAAAGAAAGATGGGGTAATGCTACGTTATGTAAGAAACCCTACAAAAGAAATGAAGGAACTAGCAATAAAAAGTAATCCACGGTCAATTGAGTTTGTAGAAAATCCGAGTTATGATATGAAAAAATATGTTGTGTCAAAGCTATGGAACACTTTGGAATTTATTGAAAATCCCTGCGAAGAATTGATAAAAATAGGTATTGATCAAAAAGGATATGCAATAAAATATGCAAAAGAACCAAGCAATCTATTGCAAAAATTAGCTGTAGAAAAGGATTATGACTCTATAAAATATATAGACAACCCCAATGAAGAAATACAAATTTTGGCTATAAAAATAAATTATAATGCGTTAAGATATATAGAAAATGCAACCTTAAATGCAGAAATTTTGGCTGTTTGCGAAAATGAGGCTGCAATAAAGTTCATTTCAAA
>DAVZGU010000121.1:0-5930 GCA_052274215.1 Clostridium sp.
CAGGCGTGAAAAAGTCCAAAGTTTGTATCATTGCCATTTCATCATTTATCTTATACACAGCTGCATCATCGGAAGTTTCAATTCCGACAATCAAATTTTCATCCACCATTTTAGGTAATTGGCTTAATATTTTGGAAAGAGCCTCCGGCCCTATTTTAGCTGCTCAACCAGAGGATCTTGTCATTTCTGTAAGTTTTTTTGTCAAAATGATCCCTCCTTTTTTGCTCTATATTTAAAATCTTTATTATGTAGAGTATTATATAGTACTTTACATAATAAAATAATTTGATTCAGTTGCTAAATAATCCTTATCCATATAATCGCCTAATAAGAATATATTACCATGCTACTAGGACTAGGTCAATGTCGAATGCTGGTCGTAGTTCACTATGAAACTGTCCTTTTACTTTTAATCTAATTCTATTTATCTCAGTAAGTAAAAGCAACACAATTATAGTATTTGGACTATGGGTACTATTATCAATAAAAATAAAATATTACATCTAATTTATTATGTGGTAGTATATATATATATATCATTAATAGTCATATTCTGCAAAATTAATAAAGAAAATGTATAAACAGCGCTATTAATGATTAATTTATAGGGGAATGGAGGGTGAATAATGGATAAGATTCTAGTTGAATTTGTTAATACATGTGCATGATGTAATAAATACGAGGTCTTCGTTGAAGATGAAATAAAAAAATATAACGGAAACGTGGATTTAAAAATTTATCGTGTAGGTAAAGATTTTGAATACATAAAGAAATATGGAATGGTTATGAAAAGTATGATAGTTATTAATGAAAAAAAGAAAATTCAAAATTTATCAGAAAGAGTAATTGCGAAAGCAATTGAAGCGGCGGTGATAAATAGCTAATGTCAATTTTAAATTACGTACAAAAGATCGTACTTGCTTCAATTAATATATTAAATGGTGCTTCAGTATGGTTAGTAATGAGCTTCATTTTGGCAGGATTACTACATGATATATTAGCTCCTGATAAATTTCAAAAAATGCTTGGCAATAAAAAAATAGGTTCCTTAATTAAAAGTACTATATCCGGTATGCTATTACCTATTTGTAGCTGTGGAGTAATTCCATTGGGTTTGAGTATGTATTATTCAGGAGCATATTTAGGTCCAACACTATCATTTATGGTAGCGACTCCAATTATAAATCCCATAGCAGTCATATTATGCTTTGGACTTTTAGGACCAGAAATTTCAATAATTTATTTGATTACTGGATTTGTAGTTCCAATTATTATTGGAATTATAGGTAATGCTTTCGGAGGTTCAGAACTAAAAGCACAAGGCGTAGAAGAAAATATTCAAGCAAGAATGTTGGAATTAGATGATGATCTAACTTTAAAAGATAAAATAATTTCGGGGCTCTCTTGGTCATTTAGTAATCTAGCATTATCTGTTAGTAAATATGTAATTCCAGGAATGCTATTGGCAGGATTATTACTAACGTCACTGCCACAGCACTACATTCAAGAATACCTTGGAAATCCAAGTGCTATTTCACTTGTATTTATAACGTTACTCGCAACTGTTATGTATGTTTGTGCAGTGGGACATATTCCTTTTGTTGCAGCACTTATAGCAAGTGGAGCAGCACCTGGAATAGCTATTACATTTTTAATGGCTGGAGCGGCAACTAATCTTCCGGAATTGATAAGTATATACAAAATCATAGGTAAACGTACGGTTATTATATATTCGTCAGTAATTGTTACAACTTCAGTATTAGTGGGTTATGTGACTAATTTACTTTTAATGCCTAATTTTAAACCAGCTTTGAACTTTGATAGAGTAGATAATTCAATCAGTGCGGCTAATAAAATTATTTTTGTTGCACCAGAATGGTTAAAGTATTTATGTTCATTTATTATATTTGTATTTTGCATTCGTGCAATTTTACCGGACATTAAAAGCTTTTTTGCTATTAAACTGGCTTAGACAAAGAGATTTATGTTTATTAAATTGTGAGGTTATTTGTGTTATGAAGAAATTTTTTTATTATATATATATACCAGCACTAATCATAATTACATTTATGTTTAGTGGATGTAGTAGTGCGCCTAAAAACAAAGAATTAACGAGTATTGGAACCTCCAAGAATAATCCATTATTGCAATATTTCATGAAAATGCATCCTGATAATGAAGTTATTTTATGTAGGCAAGAAGATGTAAATAATGATGACACTAAAGATTTAGTAATCATATATAGAGTGAGCAAAAATAAAAACGCTATGAAAGTAGTTATTGATAAACATCAAAATTATAAATGTAGCAATGAAGTACCTGCTCCAATGGAAGATCAACTAATAAAGTTTAAAAATATAGATGATAAAGATCAAATAGAGATTATTGTTTCAGGTTCTAAAAATGGACAAGTAGGATATGCAATTTTTAGATTGGAGAATATGAACATTGTTAATTTATTTGGAAGTGACATGGAAGACTGTTGTTAATTATCTTCCTCGAAGCTGAAATATTAATTCATAAATAGTAAAGGGGAATAAAAAAATGTTGAAACTTAAAAAAATTGCATTAGTAGTATCAATAGCAGTTGTAATGACATCTTCATTAACAGCTTGTGGAAATAAGGGGAAAACAGCTAAAAATAGTAAAGATGATTACACAATAAAGCTCGGATACTATAACTGTGATCATATGACTGCAGCGTGTATAGCAAAAGACGCAGGAATATTTGACGATCTTGGTTTAAAGGTTGACGTTACTGGTAATGGTAAAATCCCTCAAGCTATGGCAGCAGGACAAATGGATGCTGGATATATAGGTTTTAAAGGGTTAAATACGGCTTATGCTAAAGGGTCTCCTATAATAGTTGCGGCTAATAATCATGATGGTGGTTCATATTATTTAGTAGTATCAAATGATATTAAGAATCCAGCAAAGGATTTAGTAGGACAACCTATGGGAATTGGTTCAAAGCCAGAAGAAACTGATTATAATTGGGAACAAATGGCTAATGATGCAGGTATACCTGTTAAAGGCGAAAATTATAAAGGAATATATTTTGATTCAGATCAAGCTAAATATCTTGCTATGAAAACGGGAAAAATTAAAGGATATGTATGTTGTGACCCTTGGGGCTCTATGGCTGAATTTGAAAAAACAGGACGTATTTTAAGTACACATTTATTGACTGGAAACGAGATGGGAAACTGCTGTGTATTTTCTCTAAATAAGAAGTTTGCACAGGAGCATCCCGAACTTGCTAAGAAAATGGTATTAGCTCATACAAAAGCAATAGAATACATTTATACTCATCCACTAAAATCAGCAAAGATCTTTGCAAAAAACTATAATGTACCTGAAGAAGTAGCTTTATTAACTGTTTATAAAAAGACAGTTGGAGAAGGAAGAACTCTTTCTTGGAAAGTTGATCCTAAAAAATTCAAGCATGAAATGGAATTTGAAATAATCAAAGGATTATATAGTGATTCAAATAAATATGAAGATATTGTTATTACTAAATATTTAGATGAATCTGGTGCTGACGATTTTGATAAATTTATAAAAGAGAAAGTAGATACTGTATTCCCACTAGGGATGTCTTTTGAAAATTGGAAAGTTAAGTCCAATGAAATCGATAAATAAAAATATAATTTTAGTTGCTATTATTATAATTTCATTAATAATAGCAATTAACTTTATGCCAAAGGAAAAGATTAACGATAAAATAAAAATTGGAGTGGCTAATGATATCTCCGGCATGGTTATTGACTATATGATTAAAAATAAAAGATTAAATAATGCAGATATTCATGAGGATTTTGAAAGCTATACAATGAATGACTGCTGAAGTAACACTGCTCAATGGGCATTGAGCTCTGATGTTTTAGACCTCGCAATTGTATGTATAGATGCAGCAGAAAAATTCATTGAAAAGGACCCCCGATTTGAAATTGTTGGAGTTTGTGTTGAAAACTCAGATATATTTGTAACAAAAAGTGGGGCAACACCTAACAGAATAGGTGTCACTCAAAATAGAAAATATCAAGAAAAACTAGTTAAAGAACGATTTGGGGGAAAGTGTGAAGTAGTTCCTATGCTTGGACATGCTCTGCCTTATGCCTTAGAAAATAATCAAGTGGATGGAGTTATATTAGATGTTACTAAAGGGTGGATGTTAAATGGAGTAAAAGAGGAAACTCGCGTAAATAGAGATTATTCTACATACGTACTTTTAGTTAGAAATGATTTTAAAAAAACTCCTGTTTATAACAAGTTTATAACTGAATATAAGAACTCTGTAAAGGAATTAGAATCACAAGATGTATTGTTAAAAGAATTAAAAGGTTATGTGAATAGTAGTATTACTGAAAGGGGACTAGATGAATGGCGAAGATGGAATATCAATCTTGTACCTATAATTCCACAAAAAAGCTTAGTAAACTAAAAAACAAAAATATTAAATATATATTTTATAAGATATTGGTGGGTTTATTTTTAATAGGGATATGGCAATTAACTGCTATGCATTATGATAAAGAAATAATATTACCCTATCCAAAGGCTACAGCAATTGCATTTTTTCACTGCATTACTAGCATTGAAATAGTAACCAATATATTAATTACATTGGGGCGTGTGTTAAAAGGATTTTTATGGTCATTAGCTTTAGGTTTACCCCTAGGGTTTTTAATGGGAAGCTTTGCTCTAGCAGATGAGCTAATTAGTTGGATAGTGGATTCTGTAAGACAGGTTCCAATTATGGCGTGGGTACCACTTACAATTGTATGGTTTGGTATTGGAGATGGACCAACAATATTCTTAATTGCATTTTCAGGAATATTCCCTATAATCTTAAATACCATACACGGTGTAAAAAACATATCAAAGGATTACTATAATGCTGCAAGAAGTATGGGAGCTGGACCTTTAAGCATTTTCAAAAATATTGTTATACCAGCATCTATACCAGATATTTTAACAGGCGCTAGACTGGCTATTAGCACTGGCTGGATGTCCGTTATCTGAGCGGAGTTCATAGCGGCAGGTGCCGGTTTAGGTTTCTCTATGGTTGAAGCTCAAACAAGAATGCAAACAGATATGTTAATAGCACTTATGGTTTTTGCAGCACTTGTAGGGTTCAGTATTGATAGAATATTACAACTTTTAAATAAAAGGCTTACAAAATGGAGGTATGCTCAGTAATGAAGGTTAGACTTGAGAATGTGTGTAAGACATTTAATAATAATAAAGAAGTTCATGAGGTATTAAAAGATATAAGTTTTGATGTGAAAGAAGGAGAATTTATTTCATTACTTGGACCTTCAGGCTGTGGTAAAACTACTCTTTTAACAATAATTGCAGGTTTTAAGCCAGCAACATCAGGTAAAATTTCAGTTAGTGGTAAAGAAGTATCTAGAGCGGGTTCAGATAGAGGATTTGTATTTCAAAACTATGCATTGTTTCCCTGGATGACAGTAGCTGATAATATTTTGTTTCCTATGAAAGAACAAAAAATTCCCAAGGCAGAAAGAGAAAAAAACCTTGAAGAACTTTTAGAAATGGCTCAGTTAATGGGAAAAGAAAATTTATTTCCTCACCAGTTATCTGGAGGAATGAAGCAGCGAACAGCTGTTATACGTGCTCTAGCATGTAGACCAGAGGTATTACTAATGGATGAGCCTTTAGGCGCTGTAGATTTTCAAATGAGGCAAATACTTCAAGAAGAATTGGAAGCTTTATGGCTAAAAGACAGAACCACAGTAATTATGGTAACCCATGATGTTGACGAAGCTGTTTACATGAGCGATAGAGTTATTGTTATGTCTACTGAAAAAGGAAAAATACTAGAAGACATGAATATTGACATTGAAAGATCTCGAGATAGGGAGAGTGAAAAGTATAAAAAATATAAAAAGAAGCTTACAACTATA
>DAVZGU010000122.1:0-5908 GCA_052274215.1 Clostridium sp.
TAGTATGAAATTTACAGATTATATATTTGAAGAGGTAAAGGAATTTTGGAATTCATATTTAGAGCATCCATTTATAAAGGAGATAGGAGAAGGTACCTTAGATAAGGAAAAGTTTAAGAACTATCTTATGCAGGATTATCTATATTTAAAAGAATATTCAAAGGTATTTTCTGTAGGGTTAATTAAGGCAAAAACTATGGATGAGATGAAATTTTATTATAATTCAATAAGAGGAATTATGGAGGATGAAACGGCTGTTCATATAAAATATTTAGAAGGCTTTGGATTAACTGCTAAAGAAACAGAAAAATGTGAATATGAGTTAATAACTACAAGTTATACAAGCTATATGCAAGGTGTGGCGCTTACTGGAGAGTTAAAGGAGATTGCCCTTGTTACTATGCCGTGTACGTGGAGTTATAGCTACATAGGTAAATATATTAAAAAGAATTATGGACATAAGCTAGAGGGTAATTTTTTCAATCCATGGATTGAAGAATACGCTTCTGAGGATTTTGAAAAATTCACTAATGAGTGGATGGATTATATAAATGATTTATGCAAAGACATTGATGAGGTAGAAAAGAAAAAACTATTAGCTATTTTTATGAAATCATGCATGTATGAATTAGAATTTTGGAATAGGGCATATAATTAATATTAGATTATAAATATGGGATCAGTTAAATCATCTCCTGGGTCGCTGCAATATTTAGGCAAAGTGAGATTATAAGAGTATAATGTATATATAAGTATAGTTTTAATAAAGTAAAAAGATAACTTGTTAAAAAATACTGAATTATTTAGGAGGTAACACATATGTTAAAACAAACATTGAAAGACGATATTATTAAATATATGAAGAGTAGGGATAAGGTAAGACTGACTGCTTTAAGGACTTTAATGGCTGAAGTTAAATATAAAGAAATGGATTTGAAAAAAGAACTTTCTGACGACGAGTTAATTGGTATTATTGAGAAAACAATTAAACAATTAAATGAAACTCTTAGTTATGCGAAACAAGCTAATAAAGAAGATATTATAGCTGAAACAGAAATCGCTATCGAAATGTTTACATTTTATATGCCTAAGCAATTAAGTGACGATGAAGCGAAAATAATTATAAGTGAAGTTATTGCCGAAAATCACTTTAGTGGAAAGGGTGACATGGGGAAGGTTATGAAGGCTGTTATGCCTAAGTTGAAAGGAAAGTATGATAGCAGGAAGGTAAATCCTCTTGTAAATCAATTATTGGCATAGGAAAAATGGAGTAATGATACCATTTATTAAAGGTAAAGGTAAATTAGTAATTAAGAGTGAGTTTTATCCCGTATGTAGGGGTAAGATTCACTTTTAATTTTTATATTTAAAAAAATATTTTCTTAAATATAAAATTTGTAAAATGAAGTTTTAATAAGTAATGACTCCTTATTGAATAATTATTTTAAGGGTATAACAATATTGATGATAATGGATTTAAATTATATAGTAAGCATTAAATAATTGTAAATGCAACAGTGTAAACAATTACAATATGATTTATTAATAGGTTAACTAATTCATTGTCATATTATCTGCCTGTAAATATCAAAAAACTCCTAGTAGCAAGGAGCTAACTTCCGGTCATATCATAGTACCCTTGAGGTACTTATTTTTTTACGCGTAATATCGGGTGGAGAGTAAATGTAAAATTATTCTTAACGGCATTCTTGCAAAATAAACAATATTCAAAATATTAAGATAAAAGATTGTATTCAATATAACCATAGGTATATTAAGAACGGATTTTCAGTTTTAAATGCTTTAAAGCACCATAAATCAATAAATATAAAGAACTTAATTAAGCTAATTTAGTTGAAACACTTACTTGTGATACTTAAAAAGATAGATTTTAATTTGACAAAATTTATTTTAAAGGGTATTATTACTATATTATAGTAAACAAGGAGGAAATATTATGAATGAAAACATGCAAAAATCAAGGGTGGAAAGTGATTCTGTAGGCTCTAAGAATGTACCGATAGAAGCATATTACGGAGTTCAATCATTGAGAGCGGCAGAAAACTTTAATATTACAGGTAGAAGAATGCACAAAGACTTAATAGTTAGTCTTGCAGAAGTAAAAAAAGCGACAGCTATTGCAAATAATGAAGCTGGATTAATGAGTAAAAAGATCAGAGACGCTATTGTGCAAACATGTGATGAAATAATAGTTGGTAAATTACATGATGAATTTATAATTGATCCTATTCAAGGTGGAGCAGGTACATCGGGTAATATGAATGCAAATGAAGTAATTGCTAATAGAGCAAATGAAATATTGGGTGGTAAATTGGGAGCGTATGATAAAGTTCATCCAAATGATCATGTAAATATGGGACAATCTACAAATGATGTATTCCCAACAGCAGGCAAGATGGCAGCCCTAAAACTTATTCCAAAAACATTAGAGGAGTTAAGAAAACTTGATAATGTACTTATTGAAAAGTCTAAAGAATTTGATGATGTTATTAAAATGGGCAGAACTCAAATGCAAGATGCTGTACCTATTAGATTAGGCCAAGAATTCCATGCATATAGTTCAGTAATAAAAAGAAATATTGATAGGATAGAGAAAGCCAGTGAAGGTCTAAAGAGTGTAAATATGGGAGCTTCCGCTATAGGTACAGGAATAAATGTGGATACAGGATATTTTAAAAAAATCGTGCCAGCAATTAATGATGTTGTTAATTTAGATTTACATCAAGCAGAAGACTTAGTAGATGGAACACAAAATTTAGATGTTTTTGTAGACGTTTCATCAGCTCTTAAAACTTGTGCAGTAAGTTTATCCAAGATATCAAATGACTTAAGATTAATGTCTTCAGGTCCTAGAGCAGGCTTTGGAGAAATCAATCTTCCAGCAAAACAAAATGGATCTTCAATAATGCCAGGAAAGATAAATCCTGTAATTCCAGAAGTTATGAGTCAAGTATCTTTCAATATTATAGGCAATGATATTACTATAACTATGGCAGCAGAAGCCGGACAATTAGAATTAAATGCATTTGAACCAGTTATATTCTATAACTTGTATGAATCTATAGAAACACTAGGTAACGGAGTTAATACACTTAGAGAAAATTGTATTGCAGGTATTACGGCTAATAGGAAAAGGTGCAAATACTTAGTAGATAATAGTGTAGGTATAATTACAGCAATAGTACCTCATGTAGGTTATAAGGCAGCTGCAAAAATTGCAGATAGAGCGATTGCAACAGGCGAACCTGTAAGTGAACTAGTACTTAAAGAGAGTATTTTAACCAAAGCACAACTTAATGAAATACTAGATACAATAGCAATGACTGAACCAGGAATAGCAGCAAAACATTTAATGGCTATATAAATTATTTTATTAATTAAATGTAATTAAGTATTTCTTGTGGTATTATTGTATAGTGAAATTACATTAATTACGGAATAAAGTAAGAGCTTAGTTAGTTTCGAGGATTGAGACTAGAAATGATCTTAGCATTGCATATACCCCGGAAGTGGCTGAAACAAATTGAGTGAATATTAAGAAAACGGTTACCGGTATGCTCCTAAACAGAATTTAGTTGTTTAGGAGCATACTGACATAAAGGGCCCTTTTCTAAATCCATTTTTAATGTATACCCATCTTGTAAATGTATTTGCACTCAAAATGGGCGAATTACAGCTATTTCAATATATAAAAATATGGTATTTATGCTGGTTGTGGCATTTCATAGCCAGCTAATAAAATATATAAAGGAGGGTTTTGTATGAGTAAAAAAAAGGTAAGCTTGACAACTAAAATCCTTATTGCTCTATTATTAGGATCAATAACTGGAATCATTGTTTTTCAATTTCCTAATGGAACTTTTAAGGATGCTTTTTTAATAAATGGTGTTTTCCAGCTAGTAGGTCAACTTTTTTTAAGAGGAATAATGATGCTTGTAGTTCCACTGGTGTTTATTTCCTTAGCAAATGGTGCGGCCAGTATGGGAGATATAAAGAAGTTAGGTAGGGTCGGGGGCAAGACTGTAGCTTTCTATCTATCAACTACAGCAATATCTGTTGCTATTGCGCTAGTCTTAGGTTATTTTATAAAACCAGGATCAGGCTTGGATTTAACAGCTGTAAAAGCAGTGAAAACTACAATTGCTGTTAAAACTCCATTGGTACAAACGTTATACGAAATGGTGCCAAGCAATCCAATTTTAGCTATGTCTGAAGGGAATATGCTTCAAATTATTGTAGTTGCCGTATTGACTGGTATAGGCTTATCTTTATTAGGTAAAAAAGGACAGCCCCTAATTAATTTACTTGAAAGCCTAAATGATTTAATAATGAAATTAGTAGAAATCGTTATGACATTTGCACCTATAGGTGTGTTCGGGCTTATAGCTAAAACCTTTGCTACTGTAGGGTATGTAGCTATGCTGCCTTTAATGAAATATATTCTTACAATATATTTGGGTCTATTACTTATTTCAATATTAGGATATGCAAGTCTTTTAAAAAGTTTTACTGGGTTATCTATTAAAAAGTTTTACAAAAAATTCTTCCCAGTTATGTCTGTAGCTTTCTCAACAGCTAGTAGTAATGCTACAGTACCAGTAAATATGGATACATGTGAAAAAGAATTAGGGGTTTCAAAGGGAATTGCTGCTTTCACCATTCCATTAGGTGCAACAGTTAATATGAACGGTACGGCTATCATGCAAGGGGTAGCAACGTTCTTTGTAGCTCAAGCATATGGCATTCCTGTTACGCTAAATATGATGTTAACAGTAGTTCTAACTTCAACTATTGCGTCTGTAGGTACGGCTGGAGTCCCTGGTGCTTCCATTATAATGCTGTCTATGGTATTTCAGGCTGTAGGTCTTCCCTTAGAGGGAATCGGTCTTATAATGGGTGTAGATAGATTGGTAGATATGGGCAGAACAGTTGTCAATATTACAGGAGATGCTATTTGCACTGTTATAATAGCTAAGCAAGAAGGGGAATTAGACGTTGATGTATTCAATAGTGATAATAAAGAATTAACTAAAACTGCATAAATAATTTAACAAAAGGAGAAATATTGAATGAATTATTTTGAAGAAAGTTTAAAACTACATGAAAAACATACAGGTAAAATTGAAGTAATATCAAAAATAAAAATTAAAACAAAAGATGATTTAGCACTTGCATACACACCTGGTGTTGCAGAACCATGCAAGAAAATCTATGAGAACGAAGAAAATGTGTATAAATATACCGCTAAAGGAAATATGGTTGCAGTGGTTACGGATGGCACTGCTATTCTAGGTCTTGGAGATATAGGACCAAAGGCAGGACTTCCGGTTATGGAAGGAAAGGCTATATTGTTTAAAGAGTTTGGTAATGTAGATGCATTTCCAATCTGCTTAGACACAAAGGACGTAGATGAAATTGTTCACACAATACAGCTTATCTCCCCAGGTTTTGGTGGGATAAATTTAGAAGATATTAGTGCTCCAAGATGCTTTGAGATAGAAGAAAAGCTTAAAAAAATATTAGATATACCAGTATTTCACGATGACCAACATGGTACAGCAATTGTAGTTCTTGCAGGTCTTATCAATGCTAGTAAAGTAGTTGGAAAGAATCTTTGGGATCTAAAGGTTGTAGTAAACGGTGCTGGTTCAGCAGGAACAGCAATATCAAAACTTTTACTCTCCTCAGGAGTGAAAAATTTAATTGCCTGTGATAAAGTAGGAATACTTTATAGAGGGATGGTAAAAATTGATGATGCAAAAACAGCCCTTACAGAAATAACTAATCCAGAAAATATAAAAGGAAGCTTAAGTGATGCATTAGTGGGTGCAGATAATGGCAGTTTCAGTCCGATCACGTCGCAGCAGGAGGCCAAGTTCAAGTTTTA
>DAVZGU010000123.1:0-5905 GCA_052274215.1 Clostridium sp.
TATGAGATACCTCCTCTATTTTTATAAATACTAGACCTTGTCCCATTTATATATATTTTTTAGAAAATACCCATAATCAAATTGTTTTTATATTCTTTCATTTAAGAATAATGGTAATTTCTAACACCGTAAGTGTAGCACATATAGAACTAGGTTCATATAGTCCTCCGGATGCCTTAATTGGGCATGTCTGGTTCTGAAAGGGCAGTATCTGTGAAAATCACCGCTGACTTACCTATGTTGGCGGTATTTACAATCCATATATTTATGATACAATTTTATTATTGCACTCATTCTAGTGAACCAAACTGTGGGGTACAAAAGGCCATAAGCTCTAGCTTGTTGTCTGAGGATAGGCTAGCAAACTATATAAAACTAAAAAAAGAAGCTAGGTATGTTGGCTTAAATTCTAAACATATTGAAACTGAGAAAATCAGTAAAATGTTTAATAAAGTGGGCGGAATGAAAAATACACGAAAGTTTATCAAAGAAAAAAATAAAAATAAGCGGGGTTTTTAATATGGAATTTATTATTAGACAGGAAACTAGTGCAGATTTTGATAGTGTGTATGAAGTTGTAAAAGCGGCTTTTCTAAATGCAGAGCACACAGACAATGATGAGCAAAATTTAGTTATAAGACTTAGAAATAGTGAAGCTTTTGTCCCAGCTTTATCTCTTGTAGCCACAATTAATGATGCAATCGTAGGATATATAATGTTTACTAAAATTAAAATCAAAGGTGACAAGGAAGATTATATTTCTCTTGCACTTGCTCCTCTTTGTGTTTCACCTTGGATGCAGTGTAGGGATATTGGATCAAAATTAATTTTAGAGGGGCATAAAATTGCAAAAGAGTTAGGTTTTAAGTCGGTGGTTTTACTTGGACACCCTACATATTATCCACGCTTTTCTTACGTTCCTGCAAGTCAATTTAGTATAACTGCACCCTTTGATGTCCCAGATGAAGCGTTTATGGCATGCGAACTTATAAACAATGGATTATCTAAAGTAACAGGTGTTGTGGAATACCCTAAAGAATTTTTATTAGTATAATCAAATAAATATTCTATGACAAAATAAATGTTATTTTATTATAGATTTAGCAGAAGAATATTACCTATCTGTGCATTCTATAAAACAAATTATTTATAAAAAATGATTGAAGGGTTGCCAATAGGCAACCCTTTTTTCTACAAAACGATACAGAGTCATATTCTATCTTGAATAGATTATAACGGATGAGTACAATATAGTTAGAATGGAGGAGATTTTATATTCTCTGTGGAGCATCCCATTTTTACTGCACACGGGACACAGGATTGGTGTTATGATAATCAGGGAAATCGCCTACACTGGCCAGTTGACCAATATTTCACCGAGGGTATTCGTAATGCTAATTTTTTGGGTGAGGACGTTATAAAATATCACAAAACATTGACAACATACTTAAACTGCCTCATAAAAGCAGGATTTGAAATAACAGAACTTGTTGAACCAACGCCAGCAAAAAATTTGTTATATACTGTTCCCGAAATGTTGGATGAACTGCGTCGGCCAATGATGTTACTTGTATCGTCAAGAAAAAAATAAAGATATAATGATAAGTAGAATTTGTAGTAGTTGACAATGAATACACTTAATTCTATAATTAATTAAAGTATATGAAAGGTAAGGTATTTGGAGATATGAGAAAATAATTCACTTAAAGTATTTTTAAAATAAGACGATAAGGATTCCGCATTAAGGATTTTTTGTTGTGCATTTAATTAAAAATGTGAGTGGATATTAACTTGTGGCTGTGAATATTACCTTAAATATTATCCCTAAGAGTATTATTTGTGATGCTTTAGGGTGTTTTTATGATAATTATTAAACTTAAGCAAATTATTATTCTCTCCAAATTATAGGAGGGTTTTTTTTATGCTATTAATTGAAGGTAGAAATATAAAAAAATATTATGGAGACAGACTTATTCTCCATATAGAAAATTTAAAAATATATTCAGAGGATAGAATAGGACTCGTGGGACTTAATGGTGCCGGCAAGACTACTCTTATAAATATACTTTGCGGAGAATCAAAGCCAGATGAAGGCTGGATTAGAAGATACGGAAGCTATAGTATGGTAGATCAACTTGTTCCCAAGGAATATGGAGATATAGATAAAAAAGCAGCTAATAAATTTGGCATTGCAAATACCTGGGACAATCATTTAAGTGGCGGTGAGAAAACAAGATTTAAGATGGCTAAATGTTTTAATAAAGACAACGATATAATCTTTGCAGATGAGCCTACTAGTAATTTGGATGTTGAGGGTATCGAACTTCTTGATAATAAGTTTAAGGAATATAAGGGTGCCGTTGTAATCATATCTCACGACAGGGAGTTTCTAAATAAGATATGCAATAAAATACTAGAGATAGAGGATGGGAAGCTCAAAAATTATATAGGTAATTATACGGCATTTAAGCTTCAAAAAGATTTAGAAACAAAGCGAGGGTTATTTGAATTTCAGCAGTATGCAAAAGATAAAAAAAACCTTGAAGACTCCATGGATGATACAAAACAAAAGGTTGGCACTATTAGAAATACTCCAGCAAGAATGGGAAATTCAGAAGCAAGACTTCATAAAATGGGAAATCAGAAATCAAAGGCCAAATTAGATAGAAAAGCATCGAACATGAAGGCTAGAATAGACCACCTTGAGGTAAAGGAAAAGCCAAAAGAAATGCATCGTATAAAGCTAGATACGCTTGGAAATGGTGAGCTTCACAGTAAAATAGTTATTTCAGGTAAAAATATAAGTAAGTCTTTTGGAGATAAAATTATATTTAATAATGCAGAGTTTGATATTTATAATGGAGCTAGAACTGCGCTTATCGGACCTAATGGTAGTGGCAAAAGTACTCTTATTAAGATGATAGTAGAAGGAGATTTATCAATTAAAACAGCTAAGGGTGCAAAAATAGGTTACTTCAGCCAGGACATGAATATTCTTAATGAGGATCTAAGTATTCTGGAAAATGTAATGGAAAATAGTATTTATGATGAAACTTTTGCCCGAATCCTTTTGAGTAGACTTTTATTTAAAAAAGAAGAAGTTTATAAGAAGATTAATGTACTAAGTGGAGGGGAACGAGTAAAGGCTTCCTTTGTAAAGGTATTTTTGAGTGATATTAATCTGCTTGTTTTGGATGAACCAACAAATTATCTGGATGTATATTCCTTAGAGGTGTTGGAATCGACACTTCGAGATTATGAGAGAACCCTTCTATTTGTCTCCCACGACAGAAGATTTATAAGTACAGTTGCAAATAGTATATTATCCATCGAAAAGCACAAATTGATCCAGGCTCGAGGCAGTTATGAAGAATATATGGATAAAAGAGACAATAAAACAGATGTAGGAGCGAAAGCCTTGGAAAATCAAATTTTCATCCTTGAAAACCGGATGTCAGAGCTTATCAGTAAAATTTCCATGCCGTCTAGAAAGGATGATCTAAGGCAACTGGATAGAGAATATTACGAAGTATTAAAGAAGTTACAGGAAGCTAGGAGCGAAAAAAAATAACGAATGTAACACAACACTAATAATTGTATTACATTCACATTGGTTCTATTCCACATTCCTTAAAAATTTCAATTTCAATGTAACATGATCTATGAACTTATTACATTGAATTTATTATAAATGAGTTCATTATAATATTCGGTTATACCGACATCCCTGTAAAAATGGGCCAGATCATGGACAACTCTTCCATAACTTCAGCCTACATATATTTCCTCATTTTTTCAGAATACTTCTTTTTATTCTTAACCATAAATTCTTGATAATATTTTCCCTAAACTATAATCCCATCCTTATATTCTGGAACAATATCTATAATATCTTTTTTACAGCAGTATTCTAAATCTGCTTCTAATCCTAACTCTGTAATCCTTCTATAGTGACTTGCATATTTTATAAAACCATGAATATCTTCATTGTTCTTATAAATATAATGTGAAGTTACAGCAATATCTGAAAGTTCTACTTCTATTTCTTTTAACACACACTCAATTATGTACCCACTGCATAAAAAATCATCTATAGAAAATTCACCGTAAGTTCCAGCATTGACTATTACTACATCATTATTTAAAGATACTATTCTATTTGCAGTAGCTTTAGCATTAATCATTGCCCCTATTAAGATGTTACTTGCACCCACGCAGCCTTTTATAGCTTTAGTGCCATTAGTTGTAGTCATAACAAGAGTTTTGCCTTCTATAGTGTCTCTAGTGTATTCTAATGGAGAATTGGAATAGTGAAACCCTTCTATTTTTAATGCGTTCCTCTCTCCTCCGAGCATAAACTCCTCTTTGCTATTTCTCACAATCTCAGCTGCCGCGTCAACCGTTAAAACAGGAATTACGCCTTTGCATCCGTTATTCATTGCAGTAGTTATTACACTAGTTGCCCTAAGCATATCTATTACTACCACTGTTTTATTTGCTATTTTTTCTTTTTTTATATCATCCGCAGAAATTATTATATCTATTTTCATATGTTTTTCCTCCCTTAATAATTCTTTTGTCTTATGTCTCGCTGATATAATTATAGTACATATTTCTATTTTATATAACAGTTTAGGATTAAGTAACCTTATAAAGTTCATTTATGTGCGTTATAAACAAAAACATCACCCTCTTTATTGTTTGTGACGTCTAATACGAAAATTGCGTAATAAAAAATATAGCAAATTCATTTCTTTCGAATAATGCGATATTTATATTTGTTATTAATTTTTTGGCTACTATTAATCTTATAGCAACTTATAACCTTACCATTAAATTGAAATTTAAAAGAAGATATATAAAGATTAAGTATTAACTCTAACTAATAGTGCTAACAATATAACCACACAAATTGTTCCGATTAATGCAATAATATTAAGAATTTTATTTGTTTTAAAATCTGTTTTGAATAATCTACGAAGAACAAGATAAATTACAATTCCAAAAATTCCTCCAAGAGTATTTCCTATAAGGTCAGTTATATCAGACGCACCTATTTTAAATATAAACTGCAATACCTCATAGAATAAACTCACACTTGCTATCGGAGCAACTTTTTTTAAGAAAGACCAGTTGCTTTTCAACATACTAACGTAAAGTCCAAAAGGAACAAATACAATTACGTTTTTATATATTTCTGAAAATGCAATCCTGTTATTCACTATTACCGATTCATGAAATGGAATTAAGTTAATGCCATGGAAACGGTCTAATTCCTGAATTGAAAATTGCATTTTAAATACTATAATCCAAGTTAATATGAGCAAATACACTATCAATAAGCAAGTTGTTAATAACTCTTGTTTTGTTTCTTTATTTTCCATTTATAACCTCCTCAACGTTTTTTATAAAGATTATTATTTATATTCCAGTAAATTATATCGCTTTTTCACATAACATTATTTTTCTTAATTGATACATACTTTTAAACAACTTTTAACCAACCGCTATAAATATATCACCATTGTTTCCCATGCAATTATATGCTTTTATAATCACAAGTTCTATCCCCATAACTTATATATTATTTACAATAAAATCACCTTGAATTATTACCTTACCTGTACCTCCAACTTTCACCATAATATCATCATTCTCTCTATAGGCATATATATCAATTGCGCACGGAACTTTTACTATGTATCCCTGTTCAGCTTTTATTGATATACTTCTTCTATCAATATAATGATTCTTTAACAAATACGCACCTAATGCTGCATTTCCAATACCGCATGCCGCATCTTCACTCCCCTCTCTTGGACATATATTTCTTGTATGAATATTAAATGAGTCATCTTTAGTTTCAAAACAAAACACTTGCACCTCTCTTACACCAATAAAATTA
>DAVZGU010000124.1:0-5865 GCA_052274215.1 Clostridium sp.
CACCTTGTCTCATTACATCAAGAGTTTCTTTCATATGCAGAAATAATTCTTCTCGCTAAATATCCTTTTGTTCAATTTCAAGATTTATTGCATATTCACTTGATTTTATATTTTCTGTTTTACATATTTCGATAAGTTCACTAGCCGACTTTGCTATCATTATCTTTCCTCCTTGTTTCTGGATTAATAACTATTACTTTGTTTATATCAGTTCCAACAATAGTTTTTGCTATTTTACCAAGTCTAGCAGCACCCGCTGTATGAGAATATGATGGACCGACCATTATAGGACCTATAATGTCAAAAACACCAAAATTTTTCACCTTAAGTATCTCTTCTTTCGCCAATATAATACAATTTATATTAAACGGTTTCAATACAAAAGTCAAGAAAACATGATTATTAGTTAATAAGAGAGCTGAAAGAAAATAACAATTCAAGGATTATGTGAATATTTCGTGCTAGGCAAAGACCATTCACATGCGCATAGCTAGGCTATGTAAACGTTGTTGTGATGAAGCATAGTGCAAAATAGGCCAGAATATGACTTGTTATTTTTTTAAAGCTCCCTTATAAAAGTTATTTGCATATAACTGTCTATATTTGTTTATTAAGAAACATTAAATTAATTTATACCTTTGTGGAATTTAGAACATATTTTACTTTCTATACCAATTATATAAATGTTATTTAAACACACATAGCAAAAGAGCATACGAATTGTATACTCTTTTGCTATGTTCTTTCCGTTGCTATTCTATTTTTTTAGGCTGTTGTCCAGACCCCTTAGGCGGTAACTGAAAGTTACCGCCTTGATAATAATGTATTATACGAAATTTTAGGTATAACTACTAATTAGCGCTGTTTTTAAAATTCATTTAAATGGCAGGCTACAAAGTGATTTGTGCATACTTCTTTATATTCTGGAACTTGCTGTCTACATATAGGTTTAGAATAGGGACATCTTGTATTAAACCTACAGCCACTTGGAAGGTTTATGGGGTTAGGTATAATACCTTTTAAGCGCACTCTATCTTTTTTCATGCTGGGGTGAGTTACAGGTATAGATGATAATAGTGCTTTAGTATATGGGTGTAATGGATTTTTAAATAATTCTTCAGTGGTAGTTTTTTCAACAATTATCCCTAAATACATAACACATATTTCATCACAAACAAATTTTACAACATTTAAGTTGTGCGAAATAAGTAAATAGGTAAGAGCTAATTTATCCTTTAAGTCTATCATTAAATTTAAAATTTGGGACTGGATAGAAACATCTAAAGCAGCTGTGGGTTCATCGCAAACTATAAATTTAGGATTTGTGGACAAAGCTCGGCCTATAGCGATTCGCTGTCTTTGACCACCACTGAATTCATGAGGATATCTATTAATATAAGATGAATTTAAGCCACATATCTCAAGAATTTCTTTTGCTTTGTCAAAGCTGTCTTTAGCAGTAGCAATCTTATGTTTTTTTAAGCCTTCAGTTAATATATCGCCTATATTCATGTGAGGATCAAGTGATGAGTATGGATCTTGGAATATTATCTGCATGTCTTTTCTCATTGCTAACATGTCTTTTTTTGATATTCTTACTTTATTTTCTACATCAAAAATTACTTTGTTTTCAAAAACAACAGATCCATATGTAGGCTCTAAAAGATTTAAAATAGTTCTTCCAGTAGTAGTTTTACCGCAACCCGATTCTCCAACAAGTCCCAAAATTTTGCCTTTAGTTATTTTTAAGGATATACCATCAACTGATTTTACATATTCACTGTTTCTAGAAAGAAATCTTTTTTTTACTGGAAAATATTTTTTTAAATTTTCTACTTGTAGTAAATAATTTGGTTCATTCATAATCTATACCTCATTTTCTTCGTAAAGCCAGCAACTGACTTTATGTTTATCTTTTTCATCTCTTAATTTTGGAACCTTTTTTAAGCAAATAGGAATACATTTACTACAACGCTGGCTAAAGGAACAACCTAAAGGCAAATCATAAGCACTAGGAACCATTCCAGGAATAGAAAACAATCTACTATTTTCATTCACATTAGAAGGTCTTGAAAGCATAAGTCCCTTAGAATATGGGTGATATGGGTTATCAAAAAACTCTAGAACGCTGCACTCTTCTACAATTTTGCCAGCATACATAACAGCCACTTTATTTGCAATTTCTGCTATTACATCTAAATCGTGAGTTATAAATATAATAGAGGTTTTTAACTTATTGCTTATATCTTTTAATAAGTCCAGTATTTCAGCTTGAATTGTAACATCTAAAGCCGTGGTGGGCTCATCTGCCACTAAGACCTTAGGACTGCAACTAAGAGCCATGGCTATCATTATACGTTGCCTCCTACCACCACTTAGCTCATGGGGATATTTTTTAAAACTTTCTCTAGGGTTTGGCATTTGAACTAATTGTAAAAGTTCTATAACTCTTTGTTTCAAGTATTTTCCTTTTATTCCCTCATGAGTTTTAATTATTTCCCCTATCTGCTGTCCAACAGTAAAAACTGGGTTTAATGCAGCCATCGGTTCTTGATATATCATAGAAATCTCATTTCCTCTTATTTTACACATTTCCTTTTCAGAAAGCTTTAATAAATTCTTTCCGTTTAATAAAACTTCACCACTGTTAATTTGTCCGCTGGGTTCAGGTAGTAATCTCATTATTGATAAAGCCGTTACGCTTTTCCCACTTCCAGATTCGCCTACTAAACCTAAAATTTCGCCTTTATTTAGTGTGAAAGATATATTATTTACCGCGTGTACGCTACCAGAGGAAGTTTTAAAAGTAGTTGCTAAATTTTTAACTTCTAATACCACGATATTCAGCTCCTATGCTATGATTTTTGTTTAGGATCCATTATATCTTTAAGTCCGTCACCTAAAAAATTAATTGATAATACTGTGAGAAATATTAGTAAGCCAGGTGGTACCCAAAGCCACCATTCATATTGCAAGGTTTTCATACTTTGAGCAGCAGAAAGCATATTACCCCAACTAGGCTGTGGCGGTTTAACACCCATTCCTAGGAAACTTAATGCTGCTTCAGTAAGTATGGCATCTGCAATAGCTAAAGTTGCTGAAACTAAAATAGGGGATAGGATATTAGGTAGTACATGTTTTATTATTATTTCAAAGTTATTTAATCCAAGTGCTCTAGAAGCTTCTATAAATTCTCTTTCTTTTAAAGATAATACTTCAGCCCTAACAATTCTTGCAATATTTGTCCATGACAAAATGGCAATTATAATTATTAAATTCCAAATACTCGGACCTATAACTGCAGCTATAGCCACTGCTATCATAAAAAGTGGAAAACACATAATAATATCCACAAGTCTCATAATGATATTATCTATTAATCCGCCATAATATCCAGAAACTGCGCCTAAAGTTACTCCAATCACTATCTGAATGATGGTAGCAAAGATTCCTACTCCTAGGGATATTCGGCCCCCAGAAAATAGTCTTGTAAACACATCACGCCCCAAATCATCTGTACCCAATATATGATCAGCATTTGGAGTAGCACTTATATTAAATAAATCTATATCATCCATTTTATATTTACTAAAAATTGGTGCAATGATTGCTGAAATTATTAATAGTGCTAATATTGTTATTCCTATCATAGCTAGTTTATTTTGTTTAAGTTTTTTGATTATATCTTGAAAGTTAGTCAAAATCTCACCCCCTTTTTATTTTGCTATTCATATTTTATCCTTGGGTCTATTAATGCATATAAAATATCTGCTAATAAATTAGATAATAAGATGATAATTGCTATTATCATTAAAATTCCCATAATTAGTGGATAGTCTCTATTTAATAATGCTTCATAATTTAACCTTCCAATGCCGGGCCAAACAAATATAGTTTCTGTAAGTAGTGCCCCAGAGAATAAAAAAGGAACTTGAAGGCATAAAATTGTAACTATTGGAATTAGAGCATTCTTAAAACCATGTTTCCAAATTGTTTTATTTTTACTTAGACCTTTTCCCCTAGCAGTTTTCATATACTCTTTATTTAAAACCTCTAGCATAGAAGCTCTAGTATATTTCATAAAAGATGCCATCTGTAGAAAAGCTAGCACTACACCCGGAAGTATTAGGTGCTTTAATATATCAATAATTTTTTCCAGTCCGTTGTAGTTTTCACCTATAGTTTTCATTCCTGAAACAGGTAATAGTTTTAAATCAAAAGCAGATAATAAAACTGTATTCCATATACGAGAATTAATAACATCTAAAACAGGAGCACCATAATAGATAGAATAACCAAAATCACCGTGAAGTGTCCTAGTAATCCATTTTATATATTTCATTGGTAATGGGTCATAGTAACCTACTTTTGTAAGCATTTCCTTAATTACTTCTTTTGAAACTCTAGAGTCCACCATTGTGGAATAGGGGTTTCCAGGTTGCATATGTATAAGGGCGAAAATAATAATTGAAACTCCAAATAATACGCCTATAGCTATTAATAATCTTTTGATTATGTATTTAAACATTTTTCACCTCGCTGTATATAATTACAATATAGAAAAAGGTGATATAATATCACCTTTTAAAACTATTCTTCAATATACCAATTTTCAACATTTATGAAATTTACATAGGTAGTTGGATTAAAATTCTTTAGCTTAGGGTTATAAGCTTTTACTACATTTTGAGAATACAAATAAACCCATGATTTCCAACAACTTGATCCATTAATGTAGAGAATCTCATACTTTGTAATTCTACTTTCACGCCTACATCTTTGAGCATTTTTTGAATAATTGAAGCACTTTGTTCTCTAGTTTTGTCTCCAACTGGATATTTAAGTACAACTTTAAATTCTTCGTTTTTAGCATTTTCTAAAACACCATTATCATCTTTGTCATTCCATCCAGCTTCTTTAAGCAATGATTTAGATTTAGCAAGGTTAAAATCATAAGAATTTAATAAGTCAGCCTTTGGATAAGCCCAACTAGTTGGTATAGTAGTTGTATTAACTATGTTTCCATTACCTTCTAATAATTTATCTAAAATTAATTTTCTATCAATTGCATAAGTAAATGCTTGCCTAACTTTATTATCGTACCTATAACACCGAGTCCCAATATCATTATTTTCTTAGAATTGCCTCACTTCATAATTAAGCATTTTTTCATTTTGATGTTGCATTATTATATTCTTTATTTCTTACAGATTTATGTAATGTTGTAATGATCCTTATTATGTGAAATATTTTTAAAGAAACCGTTCTAATCCATCAGCACATTTTGTAGGTAGAAATTCAATTATTTCGTACTCTGCAATTTTTTTAATAAAAAATGGATCTTGTCCTATTATTGATTCAACTTCTTTTTTATCTTTTGCATTGCAAATAATTGTTCCACCTATCCTTGGGTTCCTTCTACCCGAGAAAATAATTTTTTGTAATGAATAAAATTTTTCTAAATATTCTATGTGAGAATTTATCTCCTTGTCAACTTCCTCAAGTGGTTTTACATATGTTAACATTAAAATATACATTCATTAAACTCTAATGAATGTAACACAATACCAATTGTGTTACATTCACATTGAGGCTATTAGTAACATAAGCATTTAGCGCATGCTATTAAATCCAAGTAACATCTAATGGGTTACGATCTACCAGTCGCTTATACCCATATTTAGGATAACCAACCATAACTGCGCCTGTTAACACCTTGTTTTTAGGAATATTAAACAATTCTAGTAATGGATAATAATTAGCAAATGCACACATTTCAAAGAGTCCAGCCCAACAGCTACCTAATCCGAGAGTCGTTGCAAACAATTCCAAGTAAGCAAATGAAAAGATTGTATTTTCTCTGCC
>DAVZGU010000125.1:0-5860 GCA_052274215.1 Clostridium sp.
TTGTTGATAACTCTTTTAAAATTGTAGTAAAAGAGGCTTCTACTTTAGAACCTAATTTACAAAACGATCAAAAAGGTATAATTTATTATAATGGTATTACTCTGGATCAAGGGGTTAAGTCTAATGATGAAATTAATAAGTTTGCAATTAACCTGGCTGAAGGTAAAAATGGAACAAGGGATAGAGCAAGGGCTATTTATAAATGGGTAGGTAGTGAAATAAGTTATAGCGATGAAAAAGCAAATAGAGTATTAAATAACGATTTAGAAGTGAAATCTGGTGCCATCCCAACATTTAACTCGAAAAGTGGCATATGTTTTGATTATGCGTGCCTATATGTAGCTATGGCCAGAGCTAATAATATAAAGGTGAGAATTATAACAGGCCAAGGATTCAACGGAAGTAATTGGGTTAGCCATGCTTGGAATCAAGTATATATAGAGGAAGAAAACACCTGGATTAATGTAGATCCAACATTTTTAATTGGTGGGGATTATTATGATAGTAAGAGATTTGATATAGACCATAAAGGAGAGAATATAGCTGGAGAATGGTAATAGAATAGCTCCCTAGGTTTTAGGGAGCTATTCTATAGCTTTTTAACAATAAATTAATGGCTTTTTCGCAATCCGTATCTTCATTATTTAATGACCAAGCGGTATTGAAATAATATAATGCTTTTTGCTTGTTAACACACATAGCATAGCAGTAAGCTAAGTTGAAAAAATATTTACTTTCACGGCGCAGGCTTATAGCAGCATGAAATAAAGGTATTGCCTTTTCGTATTTTTTTAAGTGAATAAAACATACTGCGGTATTATAAAGCGAACCAGCCTCATTATCTTTCATTTCTGCGGATTTTTTATAGAGAGTTATTGCTCTATTATAATCTTTAGTATTGTATATTTCATTAGCTCTTTGAAAGTATTCCATTATTATCCTCCTTGTAATTCTCCGAAGAATTATAAATTTGTTATTCTAAATACTGTCCAAGGGTTTTAAAATGTATTCATTTAAGTGGAATTTTATTTGTTTTTATTAAGCACTTTTTTTTCGAAAAGTGCAACCATTTCATACATAAGATAAGCTAAGATAGAAAGTATTACTATGCTCATCATTACCATATCTAGTTGGGAAACTTGACCACCATAGATTATTAAAAATCCTAAACCTTCTTTAGCCACTAAGAACTCACCCATAATTACGCCCACCCATGAGAGACCTACATTGATCTTAAGTGCAGAAATAAGCGTTGGGATAGATGCAGGAATAATTAGATTGATTAGTATTTGGTATTTAGAAGCTCCAAAGGTTTTTAAAAGTTTAATTTTATCTTCATCCACTTCTCTAAAACCGCTCAGTATGCTAATTATGGTTACAACTATTGATATTAAAAGAGCGATTACTATTATTGCCTTTACTCCGTTGCCTACCCAAAATATAATAATAGGAGCAAGAGCTACTTTAGGTAGTGCATTTAATACTATTAAGTAGGGATCCAAAACTTTTGAAACAAAATCGGACCACCATAATAAGACTGCAATCAAGGCACCTAAGATGGTTCCAAGTAAAAACCCTGTTATTGTTTCAAAACATGTTACTGATATATGAGTTAGCAGTGTACCTTCATTATATATTTGTATAAATGAATTAAACATTTTTGACGGTGTGCTTGTTAAAAAGGTATCAATCCATTTAAGTCTGCCAGCGATTTCCCAAAGGCTAAAAAAAGCAATTAGTATTATTATCCTTGTGAAAATAATAGTGTATTTCTCCCTTTTTACATTTTTGATATAATTCTTTTGCTCATCACTTTGAATCATCATTGCTATTCAACTCCTTCCAAATTTCATTGAAGTAAACTCTGAAATTTGGAGCTTCTCGACGCTTGAGAGGACAAGAAAAATTTTCTCCAAATTCAATATTTATTTCTTTAACGATTACAGCAGGTCGATTTGAAAGGATAATAATTTCATCTGACATAGCGATGGCTTCAGAAATATCATGAGTTACCATTATAGTAGTCTTTTTTTCTTTTTTTATAATTTCATAAACTTCATCACTAATATTTAATCTAGTTTGGTAGTCTAAAGCTGAGAAAGGTTCATCTAAAAGAAGGACTTCAGGGCTTAAAGCTAGGGTGCGAATTAGAGCAACTCTTTGGCGCATGCCTCCGGATAATTCTCTAGGATGATGATTTCTAAATTCCCAGAGATTATAGCTTATTAAAATATTTTTTACCATTTCCTTATTTTCATCTGTAATACGGTGGTTAATTTTAAGGCCTAGAAGTACATTGTCCCATATGGTTAACCAGTCGAATAATTGATCCTTTTGAAACATATATCCAATTTTTGAAAAACTTGAGCTATCATCATGACTTTTAATTACTATTTCGCCATATGACGGAGTAATTAAGCCTGCTATTATATTTAATAGCGTAGATTTTCCGCAGCCAGAAGGGCCTACAATACTTAAAAAGTGACCTTCTTCTACACCAAATGAGATATGCTTTAAAGCAGGAGTTTCTGCAGTTAAAGAGTGATAATTCATGCATATATTATTAATTTCTACTTTAATCACTTTATCATCCCCTTGAGAGTTATAGTCTAGTATATGAGGTTAGATAGTGTATTGTTAACGACATTTCAGAAGGGTAACCCACTTGTTTAAGTGGGAATATACAGACTATAATAAAAAGAAAACCTCGCTTGAATATACATACTATAATAAAGTGAAAATAGGTTGAAAATATTATGCTTATTGAGTTATAATCTTATATACTTATATTTTAATTTTATACAAATACAATTAATAATTACAGATTTTATCAATAATATGTAATTAATAGAAAAAACATTATAAGTATCTGTAGCAGAGGTAATAAATTCAGTTTCTGAAGAATAAAGATATATATATATAAATAGGCTATTTATTTATATATTAGGTTATTTAAAAAGATGGAGATTGAACCCAACTGCATTAACATATATAATAAAATATTAGGGTCAAAAAACACAAATAAATCCAGACTTGCGGGGAAAGAGAAGATAATTATGAAAAAAATATTACATGTTGGATTAGATGTAGGATCTACCACTGTTAAAATAGTAGTGTTAAATAATCAAGAAAAAGTAATCTATAGTAAGTATCAAAGGCACTTTTCTGATATAAAAAGTACAATATCCGAGCTTCTATATGAGGCTTATAATAATTTCCGTGAATGCGATATTACTATAGTGGTAACGGGATCTGGTGGACTAGCCTTATCTAAATGGCTCAATATTACATTTATTCAAGAAGTAGTTGCCAGCACTTATGCAATAGAAGATATTATCCCAAGAACTAATGTGGCTATTGAACTAGGTGGAGAGGATGCAAAGATTATATATTTTGATGGAGGGATAGATCAAAGAATGAATGGTACTTGCGCTGGGGGTACTGGCGCATTTATTGATCAGATGGCATCACTTCTTCAAACAGATGCAGCAGGACTTAATGAACTTGCAAAGACATATAAAACTATATATCCAATTGCAGCTAGATGTGGAGTTTTTGCTAAAACTGATATTCAACCCTTATTAAATGAAGGTGCTGCAAAAGAGGATATTGCTGCATCAGTTTTTCAATCGGTAGTTAATCAAACTATTAGTGGTCTTGCTTGTGGTAGACCTATTAAGGGGAATGTTGCATTTTTAGGAGGACCACTATATTTCTTGTCTGAACTACGACAAAGATTCATTGAAACTTTAAAATTAACAGAGAATCAAATTATTTTTCCAGAAGATTCTCAGTTGTTTGTTGCAATTGGTGCTGCTATGTCATCAAAGGATGAGGGCATTATTTCTTTTGAAGAATTAAAGAAACAGCTTCCAAAATTAAAGGAAGCATCTAGCCAAGAGGTTCGAAGACTTAAACCGCTATTTATAGATGATGCGGAGTTACAAGTCTTTAACAAAAGGCAGAGCAAATATAAGGCAGCAAGAAGAGACTTAGTGGATTACACGGGAAAATGTTTTTTGGGAATAGATGCTGGGTCTACAACTACCAAGGTTACACTTATAGATGAAGAAGGCGCAATTTTATATTCTTACTATGGAAGCAATGAGGGTAATCCACTGAATGTAGTTAGAAAAATATTAAAACATATATACACTATTTTACCGAGTGGAGTAATTATTTCAAATTCAGCAGTAACTGGTTATGGTGAAGGGTTAATAATGGCAGCTTTAAAAGTAGACATTGGAGAAATTGAAACTATAGCTCATTACAAGGCAGCAAAATTCTTTTTGCCAGGGGTAGACTTTATATTAGATATTGGTGGACAAGACATGAAGTGTTTAAAAATAAAAGATGGTGTAATTGATAGTATAATGCTAAATGAAGCTTGTTCATCTGGTTGCGGTTCTTTTATAGAAACATTTGCTCATTCTTTAAATATGGAAATAGCAGATTTTGCAAATGTAGCCTTATGCGCTAAAAGTCCAGTGGACTTAGGTTCAAGATGCACTGTATTTATGAATTCAAGGGTTAAGCAGGCTCAGAAGGAAGGCGCATCTGTTGGGGATATATCAGCAGGACTTTCTTATTCTGTAATAAAAAATGCACTGCTTAAAGTTATTAAGATAAGAGATCCAAAGGACATGGGTAAAAAAATAATAGTTCAAGGCGGAACATTTTATAATAATGCGGTACTTCGGGCTTTTGAGATTATTTCAGGACGAGAGGCGGTTAGACCGGATATTGCAGGGCTAATGGGCGCATTTGGGGCCGCACTTATTGCAAAGGAAAGAGCTGAAGATGGCCAAATATCTACACTATTATCACTCGAACAATTGGATAATTTTAATGTAGAAACTTCAATGGGCAGATGCAAGCAGTGCGCAAATCAATGTGTTCTTACAATTAATAAATTTGATAGTGAAAGGGAATTTATATCTGGTAATCGCTGTGAAAAAGCATTGGGAAAAAGCAGTAAAAAAGAAGAGGTTCCTAATCTCTATGACTATAAATATAAAAGAATATTTGATTATACTCCATTAAAGAAAGAAGAGGCAGTTAGGGGCGTAATAGGCATTCCAAGAGTACTTAACATTTATGAAAATTATCCGTTTTGGTTTACATTCTTTACAAATTTAGGATTCAGGGTAGAAGTGTCCCAAAGATCTTCTAAACAGGTATATGAAATGGGAATTGCAACTATTCCATCAGAATCTGCTTGTTATCCGGCTAAAATAGCACATGGGCATATAATGAGCCTTATAAATAAGGGGGTAGACACTATATTCTATCCCTGTATTCCATATGAAAAAAAGGAGCAAGCGGGCGCGGACAATCATTATAACTGTCCTATAGTAACTTCATATCCTGAGGTAATAAAAAATAATATGGATATTTTGAAGGACCGAGATATTAAGTTCTTAAATCCTTTTATTTCTTTAGACAATAAGAAAAAATTAATTAATAGATTAGCGGGTGAGCTAGCGAGTTTTGGAATTGATAAAAGAGAAGTTTCTATGGCGGTTAAAAAGGCATGGACCGAAACTGAAAAGGTGAAATTGGATATTCAAAGTAAAGGCTCGGAAGTCGTAGAATATATTAGGCGTACCGGAAAGAGGGGTATTGTTTTAGCAGGGAGACCCTATCATATAGACCCAGAAATTAATCATGGAATTCCAAGTTTAATTACTGGCTTTGATATGCCCGTGCTTACAGAGGATTCTGTGGCTCACCTAGGTATTGTTGAAAGGCCTTTAAAAATAGTAGATCAATGGGTATATCATTCTAGATTATACGCAGCGGCGAGTTTTGTAGCAAAAGAGCCCAATATTGAGCTTATTCAGCTAAATTCTTTTGGGTG
>DAVZGU010000126.1:0-2438 GCA_052274215.1 Clostridium sp.
CTATATTTTTTAGATATAATTATAAAAATTTCAAGTTCTATTCAAGCGACTTTAAAGAGATAGCGTTAATTGTGACGATTATCTACATAGCTTGCTTTTTTGTCTTTAAGCTTTATGACAGCCTTTGGAGTTATGCAAGTATAGATGAATTTATGCTTGTTATTGGTGGATGTCTTACTGGGAACATTGCTACTACAATTTTCATTAGAATTATTGGACATAGTTATGCCTATGGGGTAAGCATAGTATCTTGTGCTTTTAGCATTATATTTATAGTTGGTATTAGAATGTCCTTTAGAATCTATGGTAGATTCGAAAGCATTGTAAGTTGTAGTGTAAGTAAAGGTGACCGAAAGAGAGTAATGATAATTGGTGCCGGAGCAGCTGCAGCTATGGTTATAAAAGAAATGAAAAGCAGTAACCAAAGTAAGTATATACCGGTAGCTGTAATTGATGATGAATATTACAAAAAAGGAAACACTATTATGGGAGTGAAGGTCCTTGGAAGTAGAGAAGGCATTCCTACTATAGCAAAAGAAAAGGATATAGAAACCATACTTATAGCTATTCCCACCATAAAAGATGAAGATAAAAAACAGATACTCGAAATATGCAAAAAAACAAGTTGCAAGATAGAAATTATTCCAGGAATGTATGACATAATAGACGGGAAAGTTTCCTTAAGTCAAATTAGAAAAGTAGAGATTGAGGACTTACTTGGACGTAAAGCAGTAGATCTTGATATGGAAGGCATTGCAAGTTTTATTCGCGATAAAACCATACTAGTAACAGGTGGCGGTGGATCTATTGGTTCTGAATTATGTCGTCAAATCATAAAATTTGCACCTAAGCAATTAATTATTTTTGATATATATGAAAATAATGCTTATGATCTTCAAATGGAACTTCAGTATAAATATCCGAACTTAGATCTAAAAGTATTAATAGGATCTGTTAGGGATAAACAAAGACTTGAGAATGTCTTTGAAAAATATTTACCAAATATAGTTTTCCATGCAGCGGCACATAAGCATGTTCCACTAATGGAAGAAAGCCCTATGGAAGCTATAAAAAACAATGTGTTTGGAACATTTAATATGGCGGAGTGCGCGAATAAGTTCAATGTAGAAAAATTCGTGATGATATCCACAGATAAAGCAGTAAACCCAACCAACGTTATGGGTGCTACTAAGAGAATGTGTGAAATGATTATACAGTCTATGGATAAAATAAGTAAAACACATTTTGTAGCAGTTAGATTTGGAAATGTACTAGGTAGTAATGGGTCCGTTATACCACTATTTAAAAACCAAATAGCTCATGGTGGTCCAGTTACACTTACTAATAAATATATAACTAGGTTCTTTATGACAATACCCGAAGCAGCACAATTGGTGCTTCAATCTGGAGCATATGCAGAAGGTGGAGAAATTTTTGTACTTGATATGGGTCAACCTGTTAAGATATATGATTTAGCGTGGGATTTAATAAGGCTTTCAGGGTTTGAGCCAAACAAAGATATTAAGATAGAAATTACAGGACTTAGGCCGGGAGAAAAGCTTTATGAAGAACTGTTAATGAGTGAAGAAGGACTTACTAATACTAAACATGAAAAGATTTTTATTGGTAAACCAACGTTTAGTGATTTGGATGTTATGAAAGATAGAATGAGCGAGCTTAAGGGCATTATCGAAAAGGATGATGTAACATTATTACTTTCAAAAATAGAAGAAATAGTTCCAACATACAACAGAGGTACACTGCAAAGTGAAGATGTCACTGTAGAAGAATAATTAAAAATTAGAGTGATTTTAAAAAACAGGGGGCATATTATGGAGAGATTTCTGGATGTTATAATTAGTATACTTATAATAACGTTGTTATCACCGCTATTTTTAATTATAGGAATAATCATAAAGCTTAATTCAAAAGGGCCAATATTTTTTACCCAGATGAGAATAGGCAAAAATAATGAATTATTCAAATTGTATAAGTTTAGGACAATGAAAATTGGAACTCCTAATGTAGCAACTGATAAACTTGATAATTCAAAAAGTTATATAACGTGCATTGGAAAAATCCTAAGAAAAACTAGTATTGATGAACTTCCACAATTAATAAATACCCTTAAAGGGGATATGACTTTTGTGGGACCAAGACCTGCTTTATATAATCAGCTTGAGCTTAAGGAAATGAGAACAAAAGCAGGAGTTCATAAACTAGTTCCAGGAGTTACTGGATGGGCTCAAATTAATGGTCGAGATGAAAATGATGATTCTGAAAAAACAGCACATGACCTATATTATTTAAACAATAAATCATTAGCACTTAATGTGAAAATATTATTTAGAACGGTGTCCAAAGTTTTAAAAGCAGAGGGTGTTCGCGATGATGGGCAAAAAAAAAAATAGGTCTGAAGACTTAACAGTTTAAATTAG
>DAVZGU010000126.1:2538-3804 GCA_052274215.1 Clostridium sp.
TTTAAATTAGCGATAATGGTAAGCTGAGACATATGAAGCTTTCTGCTAAGAAGGAGATGATGTTGAGATGAAAAAAATACTTATAACAGGAGCTAATAGCTATATAGGTACATCCATTGAGAAATGGCTAGAAAAATATTCTGATGAATATTCCACAGACACATTGGATATGAAAGACGATTCATGGAAAGAAAAAGATTTTACGCAGTATGATGTAATCTTTCACGTTGCAGGTATAGCACACGTCTCATCAGACCCTAAAATGGAAGAATTATATTATAAAGTCAATCGTGATCTTACTGTAGAGACTGCTAAGAAAGCAAAGAAAGCTGGCGTTAAGCAGTTTATTTTCATGAGTAGCATTATTGTTTATGGTGATAGCAGTAATGTAAATGGGGAAAGAATCATAGATAAAAACACTGCCCTAAGTTCCAGTAATTTTTATGGAGACAGTAAAATTCAAGCAGAAAAAGGAATAAAACCTTTAGAGAGCGATGATTTTAAAATTGTTATTCTTAGACCACCTATGATTTATGGAAAAGGGTCTAAAGGGAATTATCCGAAATTAGCAAAGCTTGCTCAGAAACTACCTGTGTTTCCTGATATTAATAATAAGAGAAGTATGCTTCATATAGATAATTTGTGTGAGTTTATTAGGCTGATGATTGTAAATGAAGAGAGCGGAGTATTCTTTCCACAAAATAGTGAGTACGTTAAAACTTCAGAGATGGTGAAGCTTATTGCGGAATCTCATGGCACGCGAATTAGATTAACTAAAATATTCAACCCCTTATTACGTCTTATGGGCCTGAAAATCCAAACATTTAGTAAGGTATTTGGCAGTTTGGTTTATGAGAAGAGCATGTCTGATTATAAAGAGAATTATAGAATTAGAGATTTGAAAGCATCAATTATTGCAACAGAAGAGGTTACCACAACAGAACCTGCTGATACAAAAGAATAAGTTGTGGAAAAATAGAAATACTAAAGAAGGGGGGATAATGAGATGAAAAAACACATTTTAGTTATAGCGCAATATTTTTATCCTGAACAATTTCGTATAAATGATATTTGCACAGAATGGGTTAAGAGAGGATATAAAGTAACAGTTATAACTGGAATACCTAATTATCCCAAAGGTGAGTATTATGAGGGGTATGGACTGTTTAAGAAACGAAAAGAGATGTATAATGGTATTGAGATAATTAGGATACCACTAATACCTAGAGGAAAGAGCTCAATAATGCTTGCTTTAAACTATTTGTC
>DAVZGU010000126.1:3904-5854 GCA_052274215.1 Clostridium sp.
CATATATATTCCGGTTGTACACATATTTTCACCACATCAAATAGTTTTGTGAAGTCAATACACAATCGTGGCGTTGCACTAGATAAGATAGAGTACTGGCCACAATATGCAGAAGATTTTTATGTGCCACTTGAGAAAGCGTGCATTGAAGAAATCCCAAATGATGATGTATTTAATATAACTTTTGCTGGTAATATTGGCAATGCGCAAGGGTTAGATATATTGCCAAAAGCTGCAACACTTATAAAAGAGAAAAATATAGATAAAAAAATCCGGTTTAACATTATCGGAGATGGCCGATATAAAGAAGAATTAATGGAGCTTGTACGTAAAGGTGATTTGGAGGACATGTTTAATTTTATCCCAAAACAACCTGGAACTCGGATTCCAAAGTTCATGGCAGCAAGTGACGTCGCTTTTTTGTGTTTAACAGGTGGACCACTGTTTTCAATGACTATTCCGGCTAAACTACAATCATATATGGCTTGTGGTATACCAATTATTGCATCAGCCGACGGTGAGACTGATAAAATAATAAAAGAATCAAATTCAGGTCTTTGTGGCGCAGCTGGAGGTTCGCAGATACTCTCAGATATGATAATAGAGCTCGCTAATGAATCACCAGAGATTTTAACAAAGCTCGGAGCAAATGCAAGAAATTACTATGATAATAATTTTAACAAGCAAGAATTGTTAAATAGGATAGATAAATATTTTGTAAAAAATTTATTATTGGAGGAGATATATCATGTTTAAAGGTAAAACATTATTAATTACAGGAGGAACAGGTTCTTTCGGGAATGCTGTAATGAAAAGATTTCTTGATACAGATATAGCAGAAATTCGTATATTCTCAAGGGACGAAAAGAAACAAGATGATATGAGAAAATTATATAAAAATGATAAAATTAAATTCTACATAGGTGATGTACGTGATATAGCTAGTGTGAAAAATGCTATGCATGGAGTAGATTATATATTCCACGCAGCTGCTTTAAAACAGGTTCCATCTTGTGAGTTTTTCCCTCTTGAAGCGGTAAAAACTAATGTAATAGGAACAGATAATGTACTTACAGCGGCAATTGATTATGGAGTCAAAAAAGTAATATGTCTTTCCACTGACAAAGCAGCATACCCAATAAATGCTATGGGTATTTCAAAAGCTATGATGGAAAAAGTATTTGTGGCTAAATCTAAAACAGTATCTCCGGATAGGACACTTATTTGTGGTACTAGATATGGAAATGTTATGGCGTCACGTGGATCAGTAATTCCACTATTTATTGAACAGATAAAAAATGGAGAGTGTTTAACTGTAACAGATCCTAATATGACTAGATTTCTTATGAGCCTCGATGAGGCTGTGGAACTTGTAATATTTGCGTTTAAGAATGCTCAGGCAGGCGACATAATGGTTCAAAAATCTGATTCATCAACAATACGAGATTTAGCGCAAGCAGTGGGCGAATTATTCAATTCGAAAAATGAAGTTAAAATTATAGGTACTCGTCATGGAGAAAAGCTATACGAAACACTTCTTACAAAAGAAGAGTTTGTAGTTGCTCAGGACATGGGGGGATTTTTCAGGGTCCCAGCAGATAAAAGAGATCTTAACTACGATAAATATTTTGTTGAAGGCGATATAAAACTATCAACAGAGCAAGAATATAACTCTGCGAATACCGGAATTCTTAATGTAGAGCAGATAAAAGAAAAGTTACTTAAACTTGATTATATACAAGAAGAATTAAAAACCAATTCTTAAATTACTGAACTCCACAATACTGTGTATTAATACACAGTATTGTGGAATTGTTTAAATAAATAGACGAAATGGGGGGTAAATATGAAGATACTTGTTACTGGGGCAAAAGGATTTGTAGGAAAAAACATTATAGCAGAACTTAAAAATAAAGGTTATACAGATATATTTGAATATGATTTAGGAAC
>DAVZGU010000127.1:0-5854 GCA_052274215.1 Clostridium sp.
TTTTATATTGTTTTTATAAGTTATCTCTATTTAGTGGCATACTCATACATCTTGGACCGCCTCTACCTCTTGATAGTTCACTAGAAGACATTTGTAGTACCTTTATGTTGTTTTTATCCAAAAGCTCATTAGTAACATAATTTCTCTCATAAGTTATTACGGTACCAGGAGATATAGCTAACGTATTTGATCCATCATTCCATTGCTCTCTTCCCGCTATAACTTTATCTCCACCACCACAACGCAACAAAGTGATGTCCTTTTTTAAATAATTAGAAAGTATTTTTTCTAAACTTCCTTCTTCTTCTTTAGTTATTAATTCTTTATTCTTATGATCATAAGTTATTGCTGTAACTCTTACAGAACCTTCTATTCCTGGATGAACGGTGAATTTATCATAATCAATCATTGTAAATACAGTGTCTAGATGCATAAACGCTCTAGTTTTCGGTATATCAAACACTAAAATTGTTTTAAAGGTTTCTCCCTTTTCAAATATATTTTTAGCCATATTTATAACCGCTTCTTTATCAGTTCTTTCACTATGGCCAACTGCAATAACTTCTTTTGATAAAATTAATTCATCGCCACCTTCAATATTATATACCTCATTTCTGTCGTACCACAATGGAATACCTGAATCCTTTAACTCTTGGTGGTACTTAAAGATATATTTTGCAAATATTGTTTCTCTTCTTCTAGTTTTAGTTTTCATAGAATTTAAACTTATTCCGTTCCCAATACACGCAAACGGATCGCGTGTAAAATAAAGATTTGGCATTGGATCCATTATAAATGGATATTCATTATAATGTTCTTTAATCTCTATTTCTTTCTTTCTTATTCCTGCCATCACCTTATCTATCATTTTTCTTTCTGGCATAGAATATAAATATTTTTTTAAAGATGTTATAATTTGTGTATCGTTTATCCCACATTCCTCTATAACTTCATTTAAAAATAGCTCCTTAACTGACGACTCTTTTATTGCTTCTGCCGCTAAATCTTCGAGGTATAATGTTTCTACACCATTTCCTTGCAATATCCTAGCAAAATTATCATGCTCCTGTCTTGCTACTTTTAGGAAAGGAATATCATCAAATAAAAGTCTTTCTAAATATTCCGGTATAAGATTTTCAATCTCTTCTCCAGGTCTATGTATAAGAACGGTCTTTAAATTTCCTATTTCCGAATAAATATTAATTTTTCTTTTCTCCATCTCCTGTTATCCCCCTGCTTAAAATAGTTAATATACACTTCTTTATTTTTTAATTTTCATAATCATCTACAATTTTTCGTATTAATTTTTTTATCGCACTAGCTTGTGATACCAATGTCATTACAACTAAAAACACTGTTATTCTTTCCTCATCACTTTCTTTTAAATCTAAAGTATTAATTATGCTTTGTAATTTTGATTTATCACAAAACTGATTTTTTACGAAATGATTAAGACTCTCTTTTTGCATATCAGAGAAAATTTTATAGGCTTTTTCCCATGAAATAATATCATCATCTCTATCATTAATTTCATTGAACGCTAGCCTAAAGACTTTTTTAATTTCCTCTGATGTAAGTATAGGTCTCATGTAGCTAAGTAACACTAATTGGGCAAGATGTAACTTTGTATAGCCTCTTTTTTTACTATCTTCTGGTTTAGATATAACTCCGCCTTTTATATAATTCTGTACTATATTATTAGTGTAATTATCAGCATCAAATTTATCATTCAAGTAATCAATCACTTGAGATAAAAACAAATCGTACTGAGGTAATTCTTCATACAGAATTATGCTATTTTCGGATATCGATTTTGATAATGAACTTATATTATCTAGAGTAAATTTAGCCTTATCCACCATTTGTCACCTTCCAAAAATTAATATACTTAATAAAATATATTTTCTAGTCTTGAGCATATAATTATATATATAGTTATATTATAAGGTATGTATATCCTATTACAAGTTATTTTCTATTTTTTTATAATTTGCATTATTTCTGTAGAAATTTGAAAATAGCTAACCTCACATTTGCATATAAAAACATATTCATATGTCATAGTCTATTCAAATAAAAATATTACCATATTAATGTTATTTTTTTCTTTGCTCTGTAAGTTTTAATAATAAGTAGAGCTTAATATGAATTATTAGTTTGAAAAAACCACTGATTTTTAACATTATTAATAATACGCAATATAATCTACTTTTTTACAAGATTCTCGTTATGCAATTTGATTTAATTCACAGTTAATATTGCAAACATCCAAATTTCAATCATTATAATTAAGTTATCCACCGTTTTTAACATTTAATCAACAGAAGCTGTGGACAATTTAGTTTACACGGAAAGCCTTGTTTAAAAGCATTTACATATTAAAAGTAATTCTGACAAGTTTCTTATCCACATTATCATTATTACCTGTTCATAAACTGTTAATCTTTGTGTGGAAAAAAGAGTATCAAATTATTTTTCTACTTTCAATTTTTATCTTTTTCTGCTATTTGATTTTTCTCTTATTTAAATAAATTATTATAATTTCAAGTGATTTTAGCTATATCTGAAATCACTTGCAAACTAACTGTTCCTATATTATCTAATCTTCCCATAAAATAGCTTACCTAATCCACTCCTGCTTTAGTCAGCTACGTTTTTACCCCCAAACTTATTACCCCCCTCAGCAATACCACATATCTTTCCTATTCCCTCTTTTGATATCAATATTACGACTTTTTTGAATTCGTTTACATTGGTATTCTATGATTAGCACAGAAACTATCATCATCTTGTATTTTCTGCGATCAGTTTATGGTCTTATAAAATCAATTTTTACAATTTTCTTGTGAATAAAAAAACAGACTATTAAAATAGCCTGTTTTCATCCAAAATTACTTAACTCTTCTTGCAGTAAGGTAATCTCCTCGTGTCAATGCCGATATTTTAATCACATCTCCCGTACGAGGTGCATGAATATATGAGTTATTACCTACATACATTCCCACATGATGTGGATCTGACGATGAACCAAAGAAAATTAAATCTCCTGGTTGCAAAGCTTCTCTAGGTACATATGATCCTTCATTTATCTGTGTATATGTAGTTCGGCTTAATGAAACTCCGAAATGATTATATATATGTTGCATAAAACCAGAACAATCAAAATATTGAGGACCAGCAGCACCCCAAACATATGGTGTTCCTAAATAATTACTTGCATAAGCAACTATCGCATTAGAGCTAAGTGACGCTGATCCTGCTTCTGATCCTCTAGATGGAGTAATATTAGATTGAGTAGATTGAGTAGCCTTAGCCGCATCATCTCTTATTTGTTGTATCTGCTTCATAGTCGCATCTACAGTAGCTTGTCCATCACTAATTTTGCCCGAATACAATTGTTTTTTCTTTTCAGCTTCCTTGATTAATGTATCTTGTTCTTGCTTCTTTTCTTTAAGCTTGCCCATCTTATTTTCATTATCAGTTTTCAACACTAATAACTTAGTTTTTTCAGCTTCAAGCACAACCTTTGTGTTTTCAATTTTATTCTTTTTAGCTGTTAATTCTCCAATAATTTTATTATCATATTCCACAATTTTTTTGATGTTATCAACTCTTGAAATAAGATCTTCTACTCCCTCAGAGTCCAATAAAACCTCCAAATAGCTATCCACACCATTCATATACATGCTTCGCATTCTCTTATTAAATAAGTCTTCTTCTTCTTTAATATTAGCCTCTGCAACTTGTATATCTTTTGTTGTTTTCTCTATTTGCTTCTCAGTTTCACCTATTTTATCTTTTGTTTTGTCCACTTCTATACCCATTTTTCCTATGCTCGAATCTAATTTTTCAATTGAAATTTCTATATCCGCAACATTATCTTGTATTTTCTTGTACTCGTTTTTTTGCTTCTCAAGCTGACCCTTTTGATTACTAAGCTTATCAGATAATGGATCTGCCAATACCTGTATATTTATTGTAGCAGCCAGTCCAATTATTACTATAAGCGATATTATTTTTTTACGCAACTTAACCCCTCCATATCAAAATATATATATATATGTGTTTTTATAATTTATTCACTCTTAAAACGACATTTTTATTATAACACTCTTTTGTACAAGCATTCATTGGAAACATAGGTTAAATTTCCAATGAATGCTTGTATACTTCTGATTTAGGCATATTTCTATCTTTTGCAACTTTTTTCATTGCATCTTTTTTATTTATTCCTTCATCCATATGTTTTTGTATATGTTCTTCTATAGTTAGTAAATCCCATTTAGCTCTTTCATCTTTATCTATAGCTTCCTTACTCTTACCTTCAATTACTAATACATATTCTCCTCTTGGAGCGTTTTGTTTATAATATTCTACAGCTTCTTCTAAATTCAACCTAATTATTTCTTCATATAATTTTGTAAGTTCTCTGCACATTGATATTTTCCTATTTCCAATATTTTCATATAAAAATTCTAAAGTTTTTAAGAGTCTGTGAGGAGCTTCGTAGAAAATTAAAGTTTCACTCCTATTTATTAAATCATCAATAATAGGCTTTCTATCTTTATTTTCCCTAGGTAAAAACCCTCTAAATATGAATTTCGTAGTATCAAGGCCTGAATATACAAGTGCAGTAGTGATTGCAGTGGCACCAGGAAGCACTACGAATTCTATGTTCTGCTCTATGCACTTTAAAACTATTACACTTCCAGGGTCTGATATTCCCGGAGATCCTGCGTCGCTAATTATAGCTATATCTTTACCTTCTTTTATCTGCTCAATTATATTTTGACTTTTTCCTTGTTCATTATGTTGATGATAGCTTATAAGTGTTTTTTTTATATTAAAATGATTTAGTAATTTTAAACTTTGTCTCGTATCTTCTGCCGCTATTATATCTACATTTTGTAACACTTCTAATGCTCTGAGCGTTATATCCTTTAAATTACCTATAGGGGTTGGAACTAAGTATAATTTCCCTGCCATTCTTATCACCCTTTACTTTAATATTTGCATTAATTTGCTCTAGCTTTAAATTATTAATATTCTATTGTATCTGAATTATACATATCAGCAATTTCCTGAGTATACCCGCCATCCTCAGTGTGAACATAAAGAGGGGGCTCCCATTTTAAAAAGGTTCCTCCGTCTCTTTGTCCCTCGATGAGTACAATGTTAGGTGCCTTATTTACACTAGGATGCACCATTCTTATACGTTTAGGCTCAATTCTATGTTTTCTCATAGTGCATAAAATATCAACTAATCTATCCGGCCTATGTACCATATACACCCGTCCATTATCCTTCAGTAAAATTCTACATGCAATAATTACATCTTCTAATGTGCAACAAATCTCATGTCTTGCTATAGCATTCTTATCATCTAAACTTATTAATCCTGAATTTTGAAGTTTATAAGGTGGATTAACTGTAACAATTTCTACCTTAGGAAGGCTTTTAATGAGTTCTATATCCTTTAAGTCTCCATTTATAAATTTAATTTTATGTTCTAAATTATTATATCCTGCGGATCTATTCGCCATATCGACAAATTCTTTTTGAATTTCCACACCAATTAGATTACTTGCATATGTTTTACCTGCTAATATGAAAGGAATTATTCCTGTACCAGTACATAAATCAACAACTTTAGCATTTCTTCTTACTTTAGCAAAATTTGCAAGTAATACTGCATCTACCCCAAATCGGAAAGCATGTTTTTTTTGAATAACATGAATTCCCTTTAGTTGAAGATCATCTAAAGTTTCATCATTTCCTAAAAACTCCATTATGTATCTCCTTTCTATGAAATTTATGTTTACTTTATACATAACAATAAAAGAAGTATACCTCA
>DAVZGU010000128.1:0-5829 GCA_052274215.1 Clostridium sp.
GATTTTTTTAACATGTTTAGAAAGTATAAACTATCTAATTCTCTAGTACCTTTATTAATCATCTTTATCTCCTTGTTTTATAATTTAGATCTTTAGAATATATAAGAACTGTACAGCTCAATATATATAATGTCAATTCTGTTTTTTAGAAGTTTTTCTATAAAATAGAATACATTGAATCAAAAAAATAAAACTTATTGCACCAAAACCAGGATAAAGGACTTTAATTAAGGTTTTAAAGCCAATTTGAGAAATAGGCAAAGATATAATAAGTATTAATATTACCGCTTTTTTATAAGAAATATTAAACTTTTTCTCAAGGGTTTTGCCTACGCTATATATATTAGAAACTTCAGTTGAAAACATTTCACAAAAAATTACACAAAGCAGAAGAATCTGCATTAGTGTGCCAAAACGGTTTGTAATATATAGAAGTGGAATCTCATATTTGAAAATTTGAGGTATGTTTAATAAAAGCATCACATTTACAAAATAGCATAATATGGTTAAAACTATGGCGCCTATTATAACTCCTGGAATAAGAATACGTTTATGTTTTATTTCTTGACTTATTGGGACTAGAACACCACTGCAAGATAGCATGTTATAACTGGCATAGAGCACGGCTGAAAAAAACCATTGTATAGGAATAATTTGGGTTTTATAAGAGGGGATTTGTTTTATATAGGAAGCGCTTACCATATCTTTGTAGAATATTAAATACAAAACGAATATAGTTACAATGATTGTAGTAAGAGCAGGTACTATAAAGGAATTTATTGTTATTAATCCTTTGGTATCCTTAAGTAAAGTATATAAAGAGATTATAGACATAAGTAAAATCCCTACCCATTTTGAAACACCAAAATATTGATGAAGAAGCGCACCACTGCCAGCTAATATTATGGAGGCGCCACTAATTAAGAAAAAACTTGTAAAGATATCGGTAATTACACCAAAAAAACCGGGACTTATAAGAGTTATAAGCTCACTATAGGAGCTTAATTTATGTTTTAAGCTAATAGAAATTATAATAGAACTTATTAAAATATAGATTAAACCACATATGAGAATTCCCCAGAAGCTCATATACCCATAAGTACTGAAAAATTGAGTTATTTCCTGACCGGAAGCAAGGCCTGCACCAACTATTGTTCCGATAAATACAGCTGAAATTTGAAACATTTGACCAATTGTTTTTTTCAAAAAATCTCCCCCACAAAATTATTAAATTAATACTCATACTTAAATAAGATGCTTGTCTTTCTAAATATATGTGCATTGTTTGATAATAAATAATGATTTTAATAATAAATAATGATTTTATAAATTAAAAATTTATTTAGAGGGAAACTATAATTAGCATAATGAATTTGATTTTGTAAATCCTAAGTATAAAAGTAATTATAATTTCCATAATTAAATTAAAATTGAATTAAAGGGAGTGAAAATATTGAAAAAGATTTTAAGTTGTTTGTTAATAGCGTTTTGTGTTTTGTCTTTTACATCATGTTCAAAGAAAGAGAATGAAGAAAAGCCAAAAGTTAATGCTTTTGAAATTAAAACTGCAACTAATGTAGTTGAGAGTTATATGAATTTTATAATGAAGGAAGATTACGAAAATGGTAAAAAACTATATAGTAAGGAATTATCTGAAAAAGTTTCTGATATGCCAATTAGTGATATGAAGATAAAAGGTTATAAAGTTACAGAAAGCAATGAAGTTGGTAGAAGTGGAATTTTTAAGGTTAGGGTTACAAGAACATCGATGGATAGCTCTCAGTCATGTCTTGATGAATATTCTATCAGAATTGTTAAAGATGGGGCTGAATATAAAATAAGCGAAATAATCAACATACCACAAAATGAAGCTTTTGTGGAGGACATTGGTATTAGATTTAGGGATAAAAAAAATGTAAAAACTAATTTAATTATTGATAAAGCGGGCCTCCCTAAATATGTATATTCAAAAGATGATGGAGCGCGATTATATAAAGTAGTGGTGCCTACAAAAGAATTCAGTTCCATAAATTTTAATTATGAAGGAGATAAACTTGCAGTTAGTACTTATAACAAAAATTCGTTTATTGGTATTGTTAACATTGATGAGTCTCTAGCAGTTCAAGGGAGTGCTACAAACCCAACTGAGCAACCCGGGCAAGGTGGAGCATCTGGTGAAATAGCCAAGGAGAAACCAATTGGAAAGGAATTAATTTCAATAGATTTATTGGTTGATTGTAAGGTAGAGTTTATGACCTTTTCCTTAGATGAAAAATTTTTGCTTGTACAGTATAATAAGGAAAAATCGGGTAAATATATTAGGGTTTATAAGGTAGACAATGGAGATATGATTCCTGTTAATTTTGAAAAAGACTATCCTGTAGAAAAAGTTCAAATAGTATTTTCTTCTTTTGGTGAGGATACTATGACGTATGAAGTAATTCCTAAACCAAATGTTAACAGTTCGGAAGCCGATATAATTGGTAAATGGAAACTTGATTTAAAGACTTTTACCGTAAATAAATTATAATTAATGCACTGTTTATAGACTATAAGGTATAATTGACATAGGGCTTGAATGTTCAAATAAATAACTAGTCTTATGACTAGTTATTTTATTTAAATGGTCCTTAAACAAAGAAGGGATGATATTAGTGCAGAAAATATGGAATGACAAAAGATATCACAGTTTAAATTATTTTTTAAGGGAAAAGTTTGGTAGTAAGGTTTTTAAAATTGCTTTGGACGCTGGATTTTCTTGTCCAAATAGAGATGGGACTATTAGTAGTGGCGGTTGTTTGTTTTGTAGTGAAAGGGGCTCAGGAGATTTTGCTGGGAATAGGGATTTTTCTATTGCAAAGCAATTTGAAGATATAAAGGTTATGATGAATAAAAAATGGAAAACAGGAAAATACATTGCTTATTTTCAGGCTTACACCAATACTTATGCAAATATCGATGTGTTAAGAGAAAAATATGAGGAGGCAGTATCACAGGAGGGAGTGGTGGCTCTTGCTATAGCTACGAGGCCTGATTGTTTAGATGATGAGATATTAGATCTTATAGAGGAATATTCTAATAGGGTATACACCTGGGTAGAACTAGGGCTTCAAACTAGTAGTGATGAAAGCGCAAAAATTATTAATCGGGGATATAAATTATTGAGATTTGAGGAGGCTCTAAGTGAGCTTAATAAAAGAAACATTGATGTGGTGGTACATACCATTTTTGGACTTCCTGGAGAAAGTAGGGAGGACATGCTAAAAACAATAGACTATGTGGCACATAAAAATATAAAAGGTATAAAAATGCATCTACTTCATCTTATGGAAGATACACCTATGGTTAGCCTTTACAAACAAGAAAAGCTGAAGTTTTTGCAGCAAGATGAGTATATAGATATAATTTGCACGTCAATTACTATGATACCACCTAATATGGTTATTCATAGATTAACAGGCGATGCACCAAGGGAGCTACTAATAGGTCCTATGTGGAGTTTGAAAAAATGGGAAGTTTTAAATGGCATAGATAACAGATTAAAGGAATTAGATTTATATCAAGGGAAAAATTTTAAGAATTAAGTTTTAACGACATTTCAGAAGGAAAGTCTCCCACTTTTATAAGTGGGAGTATAAATCTCCTTCTGAAGTCGTTAATATTGCAGCACCGCAGGTGATGATTTAATAAAGGGTAAGTTGTGTCTTTCTACAAATTAACTTTACAATTTCTGTGTGTTTTGCGAATAGATAAATAACTTTTAAAGGGTTAATATATATACATAGAAACATATAGGGGGTATATATTATGTCAAATTTATCATTAAGACACATATACAAGGTTTATCCTGGGAATGTAACAGCGGTTAAAGATTTTAACCTTGAGATAGAAGATAAAGAATTTATAGTTTTTGTAGGACCATCTGGTTGTGGTAAATCAACAACTTTAAGAATGATAGCAGGCCTTGAAGAGATATCACAAGGGGAAATATATATTGGAGATAAATTAGTAAATGATGTGGCTCCTAAAGATAGAGATATAGCTATGGTTTTCCAAAACTATGCATTGTACCCTCATATGACTGTATATGATAACATGGCATTTGGATTAAAATTAAGAAAAATTCCAAAAGATCAAATAAAACAAAAGGTTACGGATGTAGCTAAAACCCTTGATATAGAACATTTACTTGATAGAAAACCAAAGGCATTATCAGGTGGACAAAGGCAAAGAGTAGCACTTGGACGAGCTATAGTAAGAAATCCAAAAGTATTCTTAATGGATGAGCCACTATCAAATTTAGATGCTAAACTTAGAGTTCAAATGAGAACAGAAATAGCAAAACTCCATCATAAACTTCAAACAACGTTTGTATACGTAACTCATGATCAAACAGAAGCTATGACTATGGGAACAAGAATAGTTGTAATGAAAGATGGATTAGTGCAACAAGTAGATACTCCTCATAACATATATGAGCATCCAGTTAATATGTTTGTTGCTGGGTTTATAGGAAGTCCTCAAATGAACTTTATGGAAGCTAAGGTTTTAGAAAAAGATGGTGAAGTTGTGCTTTCTTTCGATAATGAAACTATAATATTACCAAAGGATAAAGCAGAAGCTGTAAAAGAAAAAGACTGTATAGGCAAAATCGTTATAATGGGAATTAGACCAGAAGATATTGATGACGGCATTGAATTTATTGAAAAAAATAAAAAATCAATTATAGAAGCCAAAGTAGACGTTACGGAGCTTATGGGCGCGGAGACTAATATTTATTTGTCAAAAGGAAATACAAATATTGTAGCTAGAGTAAATGGATCCTCCAAAGCTATGGTCGGGGATAAAATTAAGATCGCTTTAGATACAAATAAAATTCATGTATTTGATAAAGAAACTGAAAACACGATAATATAGGGGGAAACGGAATATGTACAATTTTACTGAATTCCTGAAGGATTTAAGTCATTCTTCAAACATACCATTTAATGTAGTTACTGAAGATGGGATTGATTTATATATTAGTGACTTAAATATTGAAAATTCAAATACAACTAACTGTACTATTATGCTTGGACGTGTTAAAGGCATAATAAGTTTAGAAAAGAAGTATGAAAATTGTACATCCTTACTTAAATATGTTATCGAAAATAAATATACACAGCATTTTTTAACTAAAGAACAAGCAGTTATTGATATTTTAGAAAATAGAGAAATTTCTATTGATAATATTAATTACAATTTACCTTTTCTTAAAAATGGGTGTTATATCATACTAATAAGTGTAGATGGAAGTAATTATGAGTCTCTTAACATCATAAAACAAATATATGACAAGGAACTAGTTGTAAGTTTAATATATAATGATAGTATTATTGTAATTGGTGACTTTGCTGAAATAGAAGAACATACAGAAAGTATAAAGGAATCCATATCATCAGATTTGTATTGTAAATGTTATCTAAGTTATGGAGAGAGAGCTTATGATATAAACGGGTTTAAAAAAGCTTATAATGATGCTGTTCAATGTATGAAGCTAGGGAAAAAATTTGATATAAAAGATCATATATTTAGTTATAATAAAATGTTGTTTGAGAAAATTGTCTATAATATAGACATAAAAATCAAGCAAGAACTTTTATATATGTTAAAAGACAAATTTGATGCTTTCGATAGTGAAATGATAGTAACTATTGAGCAATTTGTTAATTGTGGTCTTAATATTAGTGATGCTGCTAGGAAACTATATGTGCATAGGAATACTCTGATTTATAGATTGGATAAGATTAAGAAAGAAACAAATTTTGATATTAGGGACTTTAAAGATGC
>DAVZGU010000129.1:0-5775 GCA_052274215.1 Clostridium sp.
TGAAAATAACGAAGTGATGATGAATGAACTAAAAACTGGTGCTCATGGAGTAGCAGAAGGATCTAAGCTATTACAAGAGAAATCTTCAGACTTTGTAGCTGGTTCGAAAAAATTTGCACAAGGTGCAGATCAGTTCTCAAAAGGAGCTGGAGAGTTCGCAGAAAAAACAGGTGCAGCAGCGGGCGGTGCAGCTAAAATTAGTGGAGGTCTAGATCAGCTATATGCTGGTATGAATGGTGAATTTGGAAATGGACTTTCAGAGCTTAATGGTAAAATTCCAGCTTTAACTGGAGGAGTTCAGAAGTTAGCGGTAGGTTCAAAAGCTTTATCAGGAGGAATTTCACAACTTAATGATAAAATTCCAGCTTTAACTGAGGGCACAGCGAAGTTAGCGGTAGGTTCAGGATCTTTAGCAGGAGGAATTTCAGAGCTTAACGGTAAAATCCCAGCTTTAACTGGAGGCGTGCAGAAGTTAGCTGTAGGTTCAGGAGCTTTATCAGGAGGTTCAGGAGCTTTATCAGGAGGGCTAGCACAATTTAGTCAAAAGATGCCAGCTTTAGCAGATGGAACATCGAAACTAAATGCAGGTTCAGCAGAGCTTACAAAAGGAATTAGTACTTTAAATGGCAAATTACCTGAGTTAAAAGATGGGGTAAATAAGTTAGCTGATGGTACTAATAAATTAGATAGTGGCATGACAGAGCTTGCAGATGGTTCTAAAGAACTTAATAAAAAGCTTGCAGATGGTCATAAGGACCTTAGTAGTAGCTTGAAAAATGATAGTAAAACTATGGGAGATACATTCTCGGAGCCAGTAGTTATGGATCAAAAACCAATAAATCCAATTAAAACTTATGGTGAAGGATTTACTCCATATTTCATTCCACTATCCTTATGGGTAGGAGCTTTAATGATGTTCTTCGTAATTACAGATAAAGTAGATGAAGATATTACAGCAAGTCCAGCATCTGTAGTAGCAGGTAAGTTCTTATCATATGGAGCTATAGGAGCTATGCAAGCAATACTTGCGAGTGGAGCTGTAATGTTATTAGGTCTTAGACCAAGTAATATACTACTATATTTCTTGTTTAATATTTTCTTATCAAATGTGTTTATAGCGATTATTCAATGTATGGTATTCTTACTTGGGCAAGCAGGGAGATTAATATCAATTGTGTTATTAATTCTTCAACTTACTTCTTGTGCAGGTACATTCCCAATAGAAATTGTACCTAGTTTCTTTAAGGTTATAAATCCATTTATGCCATTTACTTATGCAGTATCTGGATTAAGAGAAATAATATCAGGTATAGATCATGGGGTATTTGCAAAAGATGTAATAGTCCTTGGGGCAATGTTAGTTGTATTCTTATTCATATCTATATCAATGAAGGGACATGCAGATAAAGTGCAAAAATTGATACAAGATAAAAAAGATGAAGCAACAAATATAACTGCATAGTATAAATAAAGAACGTATTAAAAAATGAGCTATTTCTAAACCACATTCCTATATTTATTAGGAGTGTGGTTTTTTAATATAATCATAAATGATTATTATTAAATTAATATTTAAGATCTATTCTAAACACCAATTCATAAACATTTAAAAGGACAGATATTATATATGACTGAATTATTATCATTAGACATGTTTCTGCAATTCTAGGAAGCCACAAAACCATAAAACCTACACTAGAAAGCCCTGGTATAAATAATATTAGAAAATAAGTGTTAATAGATGAAATTACAATTGCAGGCGATCCTATTGCTAAAATCATTTTAATGTAGTTATCATATAGTTTATTTTCACTATTGTTTCTTTTAATCATATTATTAACAAACAAAATTACAAAACCAAGCAGTGCTATAATCTCGAGTCCAATACCAATAAACTGAGTTTTCTTTCCAAGCGAAAATATAAGGTTACCTAAATTTGATTTTGGAAATAGCAATATTACAATAGTATTAACAATTCCTATTAATCCTAAAGTTGCAAAACAAGTAATATAGTATTTTACTAATTTATTAGTATCAGTAATTTTTGCGTATTTCCATATTAGCCCTGGAATAAAGCCAGCAAGCATTGTTGTTAAAGTAAATAGTGGAATATAAGGCCCCATAGGTCTTATAATATATGCAAGAATATCCACAATGCCAGCAGCAAGTGCCCCATAAATTGGTCCGAAAATAATCCCAGGGAGAATATAGAAAATTGCATCAATGCTAATTCTCATAGCCCCTGCACCACCAATTGGGATCATTATACTAATTGACCTTAGAATTACTGCAATTGCAATGAAAACGGAAGTTGAAACCAAAACTTTTGTGCTCATTTTTTCTTTCATTTAAAACCTCCGATAAATTATTTTAAAAAATTGCTTCATTGAATTTGGTAAATTAAGCGCTAATGCCATATCAACCATCTATATAGATAAATTATTTATTTCACAAAGTGTATTGATAACAGAAAAAATCAATACAGCTGCTAAGTTTGCTGTAACATCGTCTTGGTCAAATCTTGGAGAAACTTCAGCTATATCAAAGCTTACTACTTTATTTGATCTTAAAATGCATTTAAGAAACTTTAATACACGTTCAGGATCGAGCCCAAGTGGCTGTGACGAACTTACTCCTGGGGCAAAAGCTGTAGAAAATACATCGGAACATATAGTTACATATATATGGTCTCTTAGTTTTATGAAATTATCGATTTCCTCCATGAAATGCCAATTATCGATATCTATAATATCTTTCGCAAGCATGTAGTTAACTCCAAGTTTATCAGCTGTTTTAAAAAGATCTATGGTGTTACTGTGCTTTTGAACACCAATACACAGATAAGAATATTGAAGATTTCTATCACTACAAATATCTGCTATTTGTCTAAACATTGTTCCGGAACTGGTTACTTTTGTATAAGGTCTTAAATCAAAATGAGCATCAAAATTTATTATACCAATATTAGGTTCTTGGCTTTTTTGTGATAAGTAATTTAATGTACCCATATAACTTCCAAAAGCAACTTCGTGACCACCGCCCAAAATAATAGGAAAAAGATTTAAACTTAAAATCAGTTCGATTGCTTTTGATAGGAGAGCTTGGCTTTCCTCAAGAGTGCAGTTTTCACATAATATATCTCCTACATCAAAAAGTTTAACTTCCTTTGAAAAATTGCATGGAAGGTTAGATAATTCTTTTCTTATACTTTTAGGACCCTTTGATGCGCCTATTCTGCCACTATTAAGCCTTACACCTTCATCACAACAAAAACCAATAAAAGCAAATCCAAGTTTACCGGTGTAGGAAATTAAATCATCTCTTTTTAAATCTATTATATTTACGCATTGATGCCATCTAAAAGCATCATAATTGGTTTCACTATCAGTTCGTCCCTGCCAAACTGTTTTATCTGTTATTTTGTAATTTTTATCAAACATCGTATTTAGCCTCCCAAATTTATTTATGTATTTATAATTACAGCGCTATCATTATTTTATTTTAAATATAGTTTTAAGTATGCGTATCATACAAGTATGCTTAGCATATTAAAAAACAACCTAAGGCAAATTATGATTTACCTTAGGTTGATGGCTATGGGGATTTACCCCTATTATAAAACTACTTTGCTAAGTATTTGTTTTTCTCTTTCAACTACATTTTTTTCAAGAGCAGATACTTTTTTTTCAAATCTAGCTACAAACTCACTATCATTGATTGAGGATAGATTTATTTTAACATTGTAAAGAGCTGATAGAACTGCACTTCTTGCCATCATAGCTGATACAGCGCCATCAGTTACTGCATTTTTATTTCCGTGTTTTATTGCCTTTTCTGAGTAATCCATAAGTGCATACGCATCTTCCGCTATCTTGTATGGAGTCTCTGATGCATGCTTTAATGCATTTTGAATAGTTGCTTTTCTTGCGGATTTTTCTTCATCACTGTTTTTTGGCAATTTGAAGGCATCCATTACGCCATGAAAAGATTCAGAGTCTGCATCTATATACTCTATAAACCTTTCTTTATATTTGTTAGCTTGTTCATAAACTTCTTTCATCGTGACTTCACTATCTTCATAACCCTTTTTACCAATAGTCAAACTTGCAACCATTGAAACAAGTGCTGCTGCAGATGCAGCTGATAGTGCAGCGATGCTTCCACCTCCTGGTACAGGACAGTTTTGGGAGGTTTGGTCAATGAATTCTCTAACACTTTTATCAACTAATAACATAATAATTTGCTCCTTTCTCTATTTTTTCAACATAATATACGCATATGTCTAAAATAATCCTGTTATAACTCCACTTTCATCTATATCCATCTTTTCTGCAGCGCTAACCTTCGGAAGTCCTGGCATAGTCATTATATTGCCAGCTTCGCATACAATAAATCCTGCACCTGCAGAGACTCTTACAGTTTTTATTGTAATCTTAAAGCCTTTTGGAGCTCCAAGAAGTTTACTGTCATCAGATAGGGAGTATTGAGTTTTAGCAATGCATAGGGGCATCTTATCAAGACCTAATGCTTCAAGCTTTTTCATCTGATTTTTAGCAGCTGCTTCAAACACTACTGTATCTCCACCGTATATTTCCCTAACAATTGTGTTGATTTTTTCGCTTATAGAACTACTTACATCATAAATAGGTTTAAAGTTTGACGCCTCTGTTTCCACAAGGTTTACAAGCTTTTGGGCCATTTGGGTTCCGCCTTCTGAGCCTTTAGACCATACTTCATTAAGGGCTATTTCAACTCCGAACTCTTTACATTTGGATATAAGAAGTGCTATTTCTTTTTCTGTATCGTTACTGAATCTATTTACAGCAACCATTACAGGTACATTAAACTTTCTTATATTTTCAACTTGCTTTTTTAAGTTCTCAAATCCACTACTAAGAGCTTCAAGATTTTCTATGCCTAAATCTGATTTAGATACTCCACCATGCATTTTCAGTGCTCTTATAGTAGCAACTATAACTGTAGCGGATGGTTTTAACTCTCCATATCTACATTTTATATCGAAGAACTTCTCTCCACCAAGGTCAGCGCCGAAACCTGCTTCAGTTACTAAGTAATCACAAAGTTTAAGACCGAGCTTTGTAGCTATAAGGCTATTGCAACCATGAGCTATATTAGCAAATGGGCCGCCATGAATTATTGCTGGTGAATTTTCTAATGTCTGAACTATATTTGGCTTTATAGCATCCTTCATCAAAAGAGTCATCGCTCCATTAATTTTAAGATCTTTTGCAGTTACTGGATTACCATCCATGTTATAAGCTACTATTATTTTACCGAGCCTCTCTTTAAGGTCCATTAAATCTTTAGAAAGACAAAGAATAGCCATAACCTCTGATGCAACGGTAATCATGAAACCATCTTCTCGTGGGAAACCACACACCTTTCCACCAAGACCAACAACTATATTTCTAAGAGATCTGTCATTCATATCCATAACTCTTTTAAATGCAACCTGCCTAATGTCTATCTTAAGGCTATTACCTTGATGAACATGGTTATCGATGGCTGCAGTAAGTAGATTATTTGATGCAGTTATAGCATGCATATCTCCTGTAAAGTGAAGGTTAATGTCTTCCATAGGAACTACTTGGGCATATCCGCCACCGGCTGCTCCTCCCTTCATCCCAAATACGGGACCCAAAGAGGGCTCTCTTAATGCTATACATGTCTTCTTACCTATTCTATTTAAAGCATCTCCAAGGCCAATAGCAGTAGTTGATTTTCCTTCACCTGCAGGGGTTGGAGTAATTGCCA